>DASPYH010000025.1:0-5800 GCA_035636875.1 Mycobacteriales bacterium
CTCAGCAACTGCGGCACGATCGTGTTTTCCACGTCCGAGGAAACGCCCGAGCCGCGGGTCCGGAAAATCGAATCCATCTCGTCGAAGAACACGATGACCGGCGTACCCTCGGATGCCTTTTCCCGGGCCCGCTGGAAGACCAGCCGGATGTGCCGCTCCGTCTCCCCGACGTACTTGTTCAGCAGCTCCGGGCCCTTGATGTTGAGGAAGAACGACCGCGCCGCCTGCGCCCCGTCGCCCTGCCCGCCGCGCTCGGCGACCTTCTTGGCCAGCGAGTTGGCCACGGCCTTGGCGATCAGCGTCTTGCCGCACCCGGGCGGCCCGTAGAGCAGGACGCCCTTAGGCGGCCGCAGCTCGTGCTCGCGGAACAGGTCCGCGTGCAGGAACGGCAGCTCGACCGCGTCCCGGATCTGCTCGATCTGCCGGGACAGCCCGCCGATGTCGCCGTAGTCGATGTCCGGCACCTCTTCGAGGATGAGCTCCTCGACCTCGCTCTTCGGGATGCGCTCGTACACGTATCCCGAGCGCGGCTCCAGCAGCAGCGAGTCGCCGGCGCGCAGCCGCTCCTCGGCGAGCGTGTCCGCGATGTGGACGATGCGCTCCTCGTCGGTGTGGCCGATCACCAGGGCGCGGTCGCCGCCCTCGAGGACCTCCTTGAGCATGACGACCTCGCCGGCCCGCTCGAACTCGCGGGCGAGCACGACGTTGAGCGCCTCGTTGAGCATGACCTCCTGGCCGCGCCGCAGCTCGCCGACCTCGACGCTCGGCGACACCGCCACCCGCAGCTTGCGGCCGCCGGTGAACACGTCCACCGTGCCGTCGTCGTAGGAGGACAGGTAGACCCCGTAGCCGCTCGGCGGCTGCGCCAGCCGGTCGACCTCCTCCTTCAGCGCCACCACCTGGTCGCGCGCCTCGCGCAGCGTGCCGGTCAGCTTCTCGTTGCGCTCGCTCAGCGCCGCGACCCGGCTCTGGGCCTCGGCGAGCCGCTCCTCGAGCACCCTCAGGTGACGCGGCGACTCCGTCAGCCGGCGACGAAGCATGGTGACCTCCTCCTCCAGGAAGGAGACCTGCGTCGTGAGGTCGTGAACATCCTTCTCGTACCTCGAGGTACGGCTCTCCTGGTCGTCCCTGTCGCTGGCCACGATCACCAACCTCCCGCGGCTCACCTGCGTCAAGTCACCCTACACAGCCCAGCGGTCACCCGGTCGGTCTACCGGCATGGTGGCGCGGCCGGCGATGGTGCTTACCCTGACACCGTGGCCGAACCGCTCCGGGTCTGGGTTGACCAGCAACTGTGCACCGGCGACGGCTTGTGCGTGCAGTACGCCGCGGAGGTCTTCGAGTTCGACGTCGACGGCCTCGCGTACGTCAAGGGCGAGGACGGCGATCTGCGCACCTCGCCGGGGGCGAGCGTCGGCGTGCCGGAGCGGCTGCGGCTCGACGTGCTCGACTCGGCGAGGGAGTGTCCGGGTGAGTGCATCCATGTCGAGCGTTCGTCCGACGGGACACCTGCGGCCGGGCCTGGGTCGTGATCGTCGGCCGGGTTCGCGGGACCGGCAGTGAGCGACCTCACTCCGCCGCGGCGGACTTGGCGGGACGGCGCTGCCGGGCCGGCGCGGTGACACCGTCGGCGAGCCGGCGGGCGGAGACCAGGAACGCGGTGTGGCCGACCATCCGGTGCTCCGGGCGGACGGCGAGCCCGACCGCGTGCCAGGCCCGGACCAGCGTCTCCCACGCGGCCGGCTCGGTGCAGCCGCCGTGCTCGCGCAGCGCCTCGACCAGCCGGGACAGCTGCGTCGTGGTGGCCACGTAGCCGACCAGCACCCCGCCGGGCACGAGCGCCGGACAGACCGCGTCCAGCACCTCCCAGGGCGCCAGCATGTCCAGGACCACCCGGTCCACGGGCTCGTCGGCCGGGTGCTTGGCCACGTCGCCGGGCCGCAGGTCCCAGGCGGGGTGCGGGCCGCCGAAGAACCGCTCCACGTTCCTGCGGGCGACCTCGGCGAAGTCGTCGCGGCGCTCGTACGACACCACCCGGCCGCCGTCGCCGACAGCACGCAGCAGTGAGCACGTCAGCGCGCCGGAGCCGGCACCCGCCTCGAGCACGCGGGCGCCGGGGAAGACGTCGCCCATGGCGACGACCTGGGCGGCGTCCTTCGGGTAGACCACCGCGGCGCCGCGCGGCATGGACAGCACGAAGTCCGACAGCAGCGGGCGGAGCGCGAGGTAGGGCGTGCCGGACGGGCTCGCGGTGACCACGACGCCCTCCGGCCGGCCGATCAGGTCGTCGTGGGCGACAGCGCCGCGGTGGGTGTGGAAGGACCTGCCGGGCTGCAGGACGACCGTGTGCAGCCGGCCCTTGGGGTCGGTGAGCTGCACGGAGTCGCCCTCGCGGAACGGGCCGGTGGCCCGCGGCGGGACCTGTCCGCTCACGCGGACGCCCCGAGCGGCATGCCGTGGCCCTGCAGGATGCGGGCGACGTCGGCCGCGGAGAGCACCCCGACGGTCCCGCCGTCGTGACCGACGACCAGGTACTCCGACGCGGGCGTGCGCCGGAACGCCTCGACCACCTCGGCCCCCGACAGCGAGTCGGCCAGCACCAGTCCGGGCTCCAGCGGCCGGGCCACGTCGGCCACCGTGGTCCATGGCCGGCGGGCCTCCGGCACGGCTATCACGTGCGACTCGGACACCAGCGCACGTGGGGCACCGGTCGCGTCGACCACGACGAGCGCCCGCACGCCACTGGTCCAGGCCCGGCGCAGCGCCTCGGCCACCGGCAGGTCGGGCGGCACGGTGAGGGTGGGCCGGACCAGCGAGGCGATCTGGATCTCCGGCATCCTGGCGGACATCGTGGCCGAGGTGAGCGACTGGGTGGCCCCGACCCAGATGAACGCGGCGAGCAGGCTCGCGAGCAGCACGTTGCCGATCCCGACGGCGCCGTCCGGCCGCACCATGGCGACGGCGCCGAGCAGGACCAGGACGGCCACGCCGCGACCGCCCCAAGCCGCGGCCCGGGTGCCGGCCAGCCGGTCGCCGGACAGCCGCCACACCCCGGCGCGGACCAGCCGGCCGCCGTCGAGCGGAAGGCCGGGCAGCAGGTTGAACACCGCGACGGCGAGGTTGCTCCACACCAGCAGGAGGATCATGGTGCGGGCGACGGTGCCCCGGTCGGCGAGCGGCAGCAGGGCCGCCGAGCCGGCGGCGAGCACCAGCGACACGAGCGGACCGGCGACCGCGACCAGGTACTCCTGGCCGGGCTCGGAGGGCTCCTTCTCGATCTCGGAGACGCCGCCGAGCAGGAAGATCACCACCCTGCGTACCGGCATGCCCAGGGCGAGGCTGACCGCGGTGTGCCCGAGCTCGTGCAGCAGCAGCGACACCGCGAGCAGGACGGCGAAGGCGAAGGCGACGACGTAAGTGCCGGGAGGGCCGATGCCGACCACCGCGTCGTCGATCAACCCGGAGTAGGTGACGGTCACGATCAGCGCGATGATCAGCCACGACGGCGACAGGTAGAGCGGGACACCGAAGAACCGGCCGACCGGCAGGCCGGCGCGCGGGGTGCGGCCGCCGCCGGAAGCGGTCCCCTGCGTCGGCGCGGACATGCCGCGATCGTACGGCGGCCAGGCCGGGGCGGCGTCCGCGCGGGCCACGGATCCCCCGTCATCCCGGGCGGAGGCGACGCCGAGCCCCGCCGTGACCTACCGTGATGCCATGACCCGCCCGGGTTCCGGCGCTGGGCCGGACGACGGGCGCCTCATGCCGCCGCCGTCCGGCTGGCGGGCCGACGCCGGACAGCCGGCCGCGGAGCCGGTGCGCCGGGTCAACGGCCGGTCCCGGCACGCGGCGGACGAGGAGTGGGTCAGCGAGGGCTACCCGGCGCTGCCGGTCCGCAGCGTGAACGGGCACCCGCGGCGCACGGCCGGGTTTGGCCCCCCGCCGGTGAACGGTCACGACCCGCGGCGGGATGGCCCGACCCCGCCTCCCCTCGGAACCGGCCGCCCGGAGCAGCAGCCGCGGCACGCGATCCGCCCGCCCTTCGAGCCGGACGTGCGGTGGGCCGAGCGATGGCATACCCCGTTCGACGGATCCGGGGCCGAGCCCGAGTACCTGTCGGACAGGCGGTCGCTCTGGCCGACCAACGGGCAAGTCGACAATCCGACCGCTGCCTGGGGGGCTCAGGTCCCGCACCCCTGGACGGCGAACGGGCAGGCGCACGAGCCGAGGGCGCCCGGCAGCGGAGACGGCGCGCCCGGCCAGCGGCGAGACCAGCACGCCGCGGGGCTGTGGACAGTCAACGGGCAGCCGCCCGACCATCCGCGGCACGCGCAGGCCCCCGGCCCGCCCGGCCAGCGGCGAGACCAGCACGCCGCGGGGCTGTGGACAGTCAACGGGCAGCCGCCCGACCACCCGTGGCGCGGGCAGGCCCCCGGCACGGCCCCGCTACCGGGCGAGCAGCCCGGCCGGAGACCGGCAGCGGCGAACTCGCCGCCACCCGGCCACGCGTGGACGGTCGGACGGCTTGCCGAGCCCGGCCCAAGATCGCGTAAGTACCCCAGCGCGCCATGGCCGGCAGACCTCGCTCAACCCAGCCTGCTGGACGAGGACGCGACCCAACTCCTGCACCGCTACGTCCCGGCCCGCGAGGTGCTCGACCGTGAGGAGCGCGACACCCCGACCCGCGGCCCGCAAGCCCGCCCGTCGCACCCGCCTCGCGCCGTGGTCCGCCGGCGGCGGGCCCGCCGCCGGCTGCTCGAGTGGCCGCTCCTGGTCGTCGTCGCCCTGCTCTCGGCGTACCTCATCCGCGCGTACGCCGTGCAGACCTTCTACATCCCGTCCGGCTCGATGCACGAGACCCTGCTCGAGGGCGACCGGGTGCTGGTGAACAAGGTCGGCTACCACCTGCACGCGGTGAACCGCGGCGACGTGGTGGTCTTCCGCCGACCGCCGGACTTCCCGGTCGAGGACCAGGACCTGATCAAGCGCGTCATCGGGCTGCCGGGCGAGACCGTGGAGGCGCGCGACCGGAAGCTGTACGTCGACGGCCGCCCGCTGTCCGAGCCGTACGTGGAGCGGCGGTGCGCCGGCACCGAGGACTTCCCGCCGGTGACGGTGCCGCCGCACACGCTGTGGGTGATGGGCGACAACCGGTGCAACTCCAGCGACAGCAGGGTCTTCGGCCCGATCGGCGAGAACCTCGTCGTCGGCCGCGCCTTCGTGCTGGCGTGGCCGTTCACCCGGCTGTCCTGGCTCTGACGGGACGCCGGCGGCCGAGCCGCGGCCGCCGTCCCCAGACGCGCGGCGTGGGAGCCCGGTGCTGTCGTACCCCGGGGATAGGGTTCCGCCATGACCAGCGCGGCGGTGACCCAGCCGTTGCCGCGGCCGCTGCCGGCTCCGGTCGTCCGCACGCTGTCGCCGTCGCGCGCGGCCGACTTCAAGACCTGCCCCCTGCTCTACCGGTTCCGCTCCGTCGACCGCATCCCCCAGCGGCCCACCCGGGACAAGGTCAGGGGCACCGTGGTGCATGCGGTGCTCGAGCGGCTGTTCGACCTGCCGGCCGCGGACCGGACCTACGAGGCGGCCGCGGCGCTGGTCGCACCGCAGTGGCGGCGGCTGGTCGAGGCCGAGCCCGAGGTCGCCGCCCTGTTCCCCGACCCTGACCCGGACGGCGAGTTTGCCGGCTGGCTGGACTCGGCCCGTCGCATGGTCGCCGGCTACTTCGCGCTGGAAGACCCGCGCCGGCTGGAGCCCGCGGCCCGGGAGCAGTTGGTGGAGGCCAGCCTGGACGGGCTGGTGCTGC
>DASPYH010000026.1:0-2196 GCA_035636875.1 Mycobacteriales bacterium
CCTGGACCAGGTAGCGCACCGCTTGCTTGGCCGTGCGGATCCCACCGGCCAGCTTCACCCCGCGCCGGTCGCCTGTGGACAGGGCGAAGTCGCGGACGGCCTCGAGCATCACCAGCGAGGTCGGCGGGGTCGCGGCCGGGGAGATCTTCCCCGTGGAGGTCTTGATCACGTGCCCGCCGGCGAGCAGCGCCAGCCAGGACGCGCGGCGCACGTTGTCCAACGTGGACAACTCACCGGTCTCCAGGATCACCTTCAGGTGCGCCTGGCCGCAGGCGTGCCGGACGGCGACGATCTCCTCGTACACGTCCACGTAACGGCCGGCGAGGAAGGCACCCCGGTCGATGACCATGTCGATCTCGTCCGCGCCCGCCTCGACCGCGTCCCGCACATCCGCGAGCTTGACGGCCAGGCTCGCCCGCCCGGACGGGAAGGCGGTCGCCACGCTGGCGACCTGCACGCTCGAGCCGACCAGTTCGGCCTTCGCGACCGCGACGAGGTCGGGGTAGAGGCAGACCGCGGCCACCGGCGGCGTGCTCGGGTCGGTCGGGTCGGGGTGGCGGGCCTTCGCGCACAGCGCTCGCACCTTGCCGGGGGTGTCCGCGCCCTCCAGCGTGGTCAGGTCGACGCACCGGATCGCCAGGTCCAGCGCCCACTGCTTGGACTGCTTCTTGATGCTCCGGGTGGCCAGCGCCGCCGCCCGCGACTGCGCACCGACCTCGTCGACGCCCGGCAGCCCGTGCAGGAAGCGCCGCAGCGTCGCGTCGCCGCGCACCACGTCGGCGTACGTCGCGGGCGGCCCTGCCGTCACCGTCACGGATCCGACCCTACGCCGGGCTCAACCGTCTCGACGCTCACGCCCGCCAGGTCAGCGGTCAGCGCCCCCAGATCGCCCGGATCGCTCGTCAGGATGCGAACCGGCCGCCGCCGCCGCGGATCCAGCCCTTGACGACCGCGGCGGCCAGCCGGAGCGGGACCGTGCCGGAGCCGAGCCCGACGTCGACGAGAAGGTCGAAGACGTCGGTCCGGCGGGCGGCGGTGGCGATCGCGGCGTCGATGAAGCGCGGCGACTGGGCGGCGCGGGCGAGCACGTCGGTGGTACGCAGGTGCCGGCCGAGGGCGCCGCGCAGGCCGGTCCGGTACGCGGCGAGCGGGTCGGCCGCCGCCGTCACCGCCGCCTGTCCGGCGAGCCGGCCCGAGACCAGGGCGTAGTAGATGCCCTCACCGGTCAGCGGGTTGATCAGGCTGGCCGCGTCGCCGGCGAGCAGCACCCGCCCGCGGCCGGGCGTCGGGCGTCCGGGCGAGAGCGGCAGGTGGTGCGCGAGCAGGTCGCGGGCCGGCAGGTCGGGCAGCAGTTCGGCGAGCCGGCCGTGCAGCACCTCCCGGCCGGGACGGCCGGTGGCGCGCAGCTTCGGCAGCAGCATGCCGAAGCCGACGTTCGCCGTGCCGTCGCCGATCGGGAACGACCACGCGTACGCCGGCCAGCCGGCCTTCTGCATCGCGATGAACTGCGCGCTGTCCGACCGCGAGCCGCCCGGCGGCAGGTCGGCGTACCCGCGGACGGCGATCGCGGTGTGCTTCGCCGCGGTGGGATCGATCCCGAGCAGCCGGCGGACGCTCGAGTTGGCGCCGTCCGCGGCGACCACCGCCCGGGCAGCGATCGCGCCGTCGAGCACGACCTGCCCGTCCTGCTGGGCGAGCGTGCGCACCTTGTGCCGGCGTACCTCGACCCCGCGCTCGCGGGCGGCGTCGACGAGCCGGGCGTCGAAGACCTTCCGCGGCACCACGTGGTTGGGCCTGGCCGCGCTCGCCGAGACCGACACGCCGCCGGGGGAGATGACCGACAGCCGCCAGGTCGGCCGGTAGTCGGCGATCAGGTCGGGTACGCCGAGCAGGGCGAGCTCGTCCCGGCCGTGCGCGGCGATCCCGTCCCCGCACGCCTTGTCCCGGGGGAAGTCGGCTCGGTCCAGCAGCAGCACCCGTGCCCGCGGCCGCAGCTGCCGCGCCCGCAGCGCTGCGGCGGCGCCCGCGGGGCCGCCGCCCACCACCACCAGGTCCCAGACGGCCCCGTCCCACGCGTCCACGATGAGAGCCTGCCACGCCGTGTCCGGCGCAGGCGTTACCGTGTCGGCCCGTGCAGACCCTCGTCGTGGACCACCCGCTCGCGGCCGCCCGGCTGACCACCATGCGGGACGAGCG
>DASPYH010000027.1:0-4170 GCA_035636875.1 Mycobacteriales bacterium
CGCGGTCGCAGAGCAGTGTGGGGTCATGCCCACCGCGCTGATCACCGGAGCGTCCCGAGGCCTCGGCCGGGCGCTTGCCGACAGCCTCGCCGGCGAGCGCTGGCGACTGGTCCTGGACGCCCGCACGGCCGCCGACCTCGATGCCGTCGCTGCTCACCTGATCGCCCGCGGGACCGACGTCGTCGCCGTCGCCGGTGACGTCACCGACCCCGGGCACCGGCGCGACCTCGCCGCCGCGGTCGGCGACCGGCTGGATCTGCTGGTGCTCAACGCCTCCTGCCTGGGCACATCGCCGCTGCCGCCGCTCGGCGGCTACGACCTCGACGCCCTGCGCCGCGTGCTGGAGACCAACACGGTCGCCCCGCTCGCGCTCACCCAGCTCGTGCTGTCCGGGCTGCGGGCCGCGGCGGGCACGGTCCTCGCGATCTCCAGCGACGCGGCGGTGGCGGCGTACCCGGGCTGGGGCGGCTACGGCGCGAGCAAGGCGGCGCTCGACCAACTCGCGAACGTGCTCGGTGCCGAGGAGCCGGGCCTGCGCGTCTACGCGGTCGACCCGGGGGACATGCGCACCCGGATGCACGCCGAGGCGTTCCCGGGCGAGGACATCTCCGACCGCCCGGAGCCGGAGACGGTCGTGCCGGCGCTGCGCCGGCTGCTGGCCGCGGACCTGCCCAGCGGCCGCTACATCGCCGCCGAGCTGGCCGGGCCGGCCGACTCCGAGCTGCCGAGGCCGGCAGATGCCGGGCCAGCGACGCCGGCCAGTGTCCAGCCCGCCGGGCCGACCGAAGTCGAGCGAACTGGGCCGGTCGGTGCCGGGCCGGCGGCGCGGGCCACAGCCGAGCCCGCGGGGCCGACCGAAGTCGAGCGAGCGGGCCCGGCCGAAGCCCGACCGGCCGGGGCGACGGCGTGAGCACCCCCGCCACCGCCCTGGCCGAAGGCCTCGTCGCGACCTCGCCGCCGGAGGCCCGCGGGCTTCCCCGCGACGGGGTGCGCATGCTGGTCGCCTCGGCGACGGAGGGGCTGACGCATCGCCGCGCCCACCACCTGCCGGCGGTGCTGCGCCCCGGCGACCTCGTCGTGGTGAACACGTCGGACACCATCCCGGCCGCGCTGCGCGGGGTCACCGCGGACGGCGAGCGTGTCGCCGTCCATCTGTCCACAGTGGATCCCTCGGCCGGCCTGGACCCCGACGCCGCGCTGCGCGCCTCCCGCTCGCCGTGGGTGGTCGAGCTGCGGACGCCGTCCGCCCGCTTCGGCGGACAGCCGTCCACCGCCGACCGGACCGGCACCCTGGTCGCTCTCGCCGGCGGCGGTCACCTCGCGGTGCGCCGGCCCTACCCCGTCGACCCCACCGGCCTGCGTCGTGCCGACGGCCACCGGCCTCGCCTCTGGACGGCCGAGCTGGACACCCCGGCGCCGCTGCGACCGTGGCTTGTCGAGCACGGCCAGCCGGTCCGCTACGGCTACACGTCAGCACCCTGGCCGCTGTCGGCGTACCGGACCGGCCACGCGGACACCCCGGGCAGCGCGGAGATGCCCAGCGCCGGACGGCCGCTCACCTCCCGAACCTTCCGCCGGCTCCGGATGCGCGGGGTGCGGACCGCCGCCGTCGTGCTCCACTGCGGACTGTCCTCACCGGACGCCGACGAGCCGCCCTACGCCGAGTGGTTCTCGGTACCGCGGTCCACCTTGGACGCTGTGGCGGAGACCCGCGAGGCGGGCGGACGGGTCGTCGCGGTCGGCACCACCGTGGTGCGGGCCCTGGAGTCCGCCGCGCGCGGAGTCAGGACCGAGGGCTGGACCGAGCTGGTGATCACGCCCGACGACCCACCGTCCACCGTGGACGGCTTGCTCACCGGCTGGCACCCGCCGGAGGCGTCGCACCTGCTGCTGCTCCGCGCGCTCGCCGGCCCAGACCTCCTGCACGCGTCCTACCAGGCGGCCCTCGGCGCCGGCTACCTCTGGCACGAGTTCGGCGACGTGCACCTGGTCGTGCCCTGACCGGCGCCGTCAGCGGCGCTCCCGCGGCTGCCCGCTGACCCCGACGTTGGTCGCCAGCCAGGCGTCGAGCGGCCCGAGCGTGCGCCACGCCTTCCGGATCCGGGTCAGCGCCTCGCGGGTGTGCAGCCACGGCTCCGGCTCCCACCTCCGGTGGGCGGTCAGCGACTTCAGCCGCAACAGATCCGCGCGCGGGTGGTCGGCGGGGTATCCCCGCGGCATCCGGCTGACCCGCTCGCCACCGACGTCGAAGCCGGCCCTGCGGATGCGATCCAGGACCCGCTGCAGGTCGGCACCCTGCACCCCGTCGGCGACCGCCCGCCGCAGCCGCTCCACCTGGTCGGGTGCCATGTGGTAGTGGCCGCCGCCGACGAAGAGCCCCTCGGCGGACAGCGACACGTAGAACCCGGATCCACGGCCGTCACCGACAGTCGCCGCGGCGCTCGTCTTGTACGGGGCCTTGTCCTTCGAGAACCGCACGTCCCGGTAGGGCCGGAAGAACTTCGCGGCGCCGAAGTCGGGCTCGAGCTCGGCCAGCAGCGCGAGCATCGGGGCCTTCACGGACTCCTCGTACACGGCCTTGTTGTCGGTCCAGTACGGCTTGGAGTTGTCGGCCTCCAGCCCTTCGTAGAAGATCAACGCCCGCTCCGGAAAGCCGTCGAACCTGGTGCTCACGTGTCGTCTCCCTCTGGGTCCCGCACGAGCGACACGTGCCAGCGGGCCTCGCGGACGGTGCCGCCGTCCGCCTCCAGCGTGCGCACCGTGCCGTCCCGTTCCCACCCGGCGGAGCCGTAGAACCCCGCCGACGCCGTGTCCCTCTCGGGCACCCACACCACCACCACCCGGGTCGCTCCGTCGGCCCGCAGGTGCTCGACCGCCGCCGCGAGCAGCCGGCTACCGTGCCCGCGCCGCCCCCACCGCGGTTCCACCAGCAGCGCCGTCACCGCCGCCTCGTCCGGTGCCGCATCCTCCTCGGCGGACGGCCCGAACGCCACGAAGCCGACCACCCCGTCCTGCTCGGTCGCGACCAGCACGCGGTGGCCGGGTGTGGGCGGGATCTCGATCGCCGCCACCCAGGCCGGCGTCGCCTGGTCGACCGCGAGCGCGCCGAGCACCTCGGCCGGCAGGAACGTCCCGTACGCCGTGCGCCAGGTGTCCACCTGGACGCGGGCGATCTCGGGCGCGTCCCCGGGGCGCGCCGGCCGCACCGCCACGTCTGCCACTCGGTCACCCTAGGCGGTCGGCCGGCCCCTCACCTGTCCGGCGGCGGGGCTTGCCCCGGCAGGCCACCGGGAACCGGATCGCCCGTCGAGCGCTTCCGCGAGCGCCTCGCCGAGCAGCCGGGCACCGATGGAGAGCCGGTCCTCGGGCTCCGCGGCGTACGACAGCCGCAGGTACGGCGCCGGCGGCTCGCCCGCGTGGTACGGCGTGCCGGCCCCGACCAGCAGGCCCCGCCGGCCGCAGCGGGCCGCGATCTCGATGTCGTCGACGCCGTCGGGCAGCCGGGTCCACAGGTGCAGGCCGCCGCCGGGCACCCGGGGAACGCTCAGCTGCGGCACCGAGCGGACCAGCGCGGCGAGCAGCGCGTCCCGGCGGGCGCTGAGCGCGCGGCGCAGCGTGGTCAGGTGCCGCCGCCAGCCGGCCGCGGCGAGCAGTTCGACGGCGGCCTCCTGGAGTGGCACCGGGACGAAGAAGTCGTCGACGACGCGCAGCGCCCGCAACCGCGCCGCGGCCGGCCCGCGGGCCACCAGCGCGCCCACCCGCATGCTCGGCGAGCTCGCCTTGGTCAGCGAGGTCAGGTGCACGACATGGCCGTACGGGTCTTCCCGGACCAGGGGCGGGGGCACCTCCCCGGAGAAGCCGAGCAACCGCGCGTAGTCGTCCTCGAGCAGGAAGGCGCCCGCGTCCCGGACGACGTCCAGCACGGCGGCCCGGCGCGCGGGCGGCATCACCGCTCCGGTGGGGTTGGCGTGGGCGGGCTGGCAGTAGACGAGCCGCGCGCCGGACAGCGCAAGGGCCTCGGCCAGCAGGTCCGGCCGCAGCCCGTCCGCGTCCGCCGGGACGGGGACCGGGCGCAGGCCGGCGGAGCGGGCCAGGATCAGCACGCCCAGGTACGTGGGGGACTCGACGACCACGGGCGAGCCCGGCGGGACCAGCGCACGCAGGGCCGTC
>DASPYH010000028.1:0-3402 GCA_035636875.1 Mycobacteriales bacterium
CGACCAGCACCGAGAGCAGCCGGATCCCGAGCACCCGGAAGAAGTCCGGCCACGCGAGCCGCCACGACCTCCCCAGCGCGCGGAACGGACCGATCCCCTCGATGACCAGCGCCGGGGTGGTCAGCGACCACCCGACCCAGAGGATGACGCCCGGGATGACGAGCGCCACCAGCCCGACGTACGGAAGCAGCCCGGCGAACGCCGAGGCGACCAGCAGCGCCACCAGCCGCCCGCGGATCCGCGTCCAGACCTGCCCGACGGTCACCCGCCGGCCGAGCACGTCCTCGGAGACGACCACCACCAGCATGCCGGTGAGCACCGCGCCGACTACGGCGGACACCAACGCCCCGAGCACGCCCTCGTAGCCGCCGACGAGCTGCAGGGACAGCGCCGCCGAACCGAGGTCCGCGGTGGTCGGCAGCCCGCCGACCAGCAACTGGACGGCCACCACCAGGGCCTGCTGGACGGTGACCAGCAGCGCGGCCAGACCCACCGTCGCGCGGGGGTTGTGCCGGATCGTGGTGAACGTCCCGTCGAGGATGTCCCCGACGCCGAGCGGCCGGAGCGGAATCCCGCTCGGCCGCGGTGGGGAGGATCGAGTGGCCGCGGTCGCACCTGCGACCCCCGGTGCGAGAGCCGGTCGGACCCCGGGGGACGACCCATCCGTCCGCGGTGTGTCAGGCGCTGACCACGGCGGCGCCGCCGGAACCGGCTCGGGGCTCGGGACCCGCCCGGGGACGCGGCCGTGCTCCTGACTCATCGGCGCTCCTCCACCTCCCGCGTCGCCCAGGTCCTCGGTGCGCCGGTCGGCCAATCGTGCCACGCCGCCGGCGCGAGCCGTGCTCACCCCGCCGCCTGCCTGCCGCATGGCCCGCACCGTCGTCCCGCCGTTCAGGTGACAACATGGGCGTATGAAGGGACGCGTCCTGGTGGTCGACGACGACCCGGCTCTCGCCGAGATGCTCGGCATCGTGCTGCGGGGGGAGGGCTTCGACCCGTCGTTCGTCGCCGACGGCGGGCGAGCCATGGGCTGCTTCCGGGATCTGCACCCCGACATGGTGCTGCTCGACCTTATGCTGCCCGGCCTGAGCGGGATCGACGTGTGCAAGCAGATCCGTGCGGAGTCGGGCGTTCCGATCATCATGCTCACCGCCAAGAGTGACACCGTCGACGTGGTGCTCGGCCTCGAGTCCGGCGCCGACGACTACGTGGTCAAGCCGTTCAAGCCCAAGGAACTGGTCGCGCGGATGCGGGCCCGGCTGCGCCGCACTGACGAGCCGCCGGCCGAGGAACTGGCCATCGGCGACGTCAGCATCGATGTGCCGGGCCACTCGGTGACCCGCAACGGGGAGCCCATCGCCCTGACGCCGCTCGAGTTCGACCTGCTCGTCGCGCTGGCGCGCAAGCCGCGCCAGGTCTTCACCCGCGAAGTGCTGCTCGAGCAGGTCTGGGGATACCGGCACGCCGCGGACACGCGCCTGGTCAACGTGCACGTCCAGCGCCTGCGGTCGAAGGTGGAGCGTGACCCGGAGCACCCGGAGATCGTCCTGACCGTCCGCGGCGTGGGGTACAAGGCCGGCCCTCCCTGATGACCGGACTGCCAGCCCTCCCCTGGACGCGTGGCGCCAGAGCGGACGCGGCTTCGACCGAGCCGGCGGAGGCGGTCCCTGCGGAGCCGAAGACGCCGGCTGTCCGCAGTGCGGCAGACGTCGAGCTTGCCGTGCCCGACCTGCTCGGGGCCGCACCGGCGGCCCTTCCCACCAGGTGGTGGGGTCCCTCCGACCGGCTCGACCTGCGGCGTCGGTGGGCCGGCCTCGAGCGGCTGGCGCTCGAGGCCATCCACCGGGTGAACGACCAGTGGCGCCGGTCGCTGCAGCTGCGCGTCGCGGCGACGACCGTGCTGATCTCGGGGCTGGTCGTGCTCGTCGTCGGCGTGCTCTCGGTCGGGACCATCACCGCCGGCCTTCTCGACGCCAAGCGGCAGGCGGCGCACGCCGAGACGATGAACGGTGTCCGCATCGCGCAGCAACAGCTCGCGGCGGCGCCCCGCCAGGACAGCTCGAGCATCGTCCGTACGCTCAGCGCGGTGCAGCAGGCCGTTGCGAGCCGCGGCACGGCGGCCGGCCTGTTCTCCATCGTCGTGGTCTCCGGGAACGCGGAGCCGTTCGTCTCCGGCAAGGCCACGGCGTCCGACGTGCCGCAGGACCTGCGCCGCATCGTGGAGAGCGGCAAGTTCGCCGACATGTACGCGCCGGTGCAGGCGGCCGACGGCACGATGACGAAGGGCCTCGTCGTCGGCGCCTCGGTGACCCGGCAGCCGAGCTCGGTCGAGCTCTACTATCTCTTCCCGCTGCAGGCCGAGCAGCGCACCATCGGGCTGGTCCGCAGCACCGTCCTGCTGACGGGGATCCTCCTGGTCGTCCTGCTGGCCGCCGTCGCCGCGCTGGTCACCAGGCAGGTCGTGCGGCCGGTCCGGGTTGCCGCGAAGACCGCGGAGCGCTTCGCCGGCGGCCGGCTGCAGGAACGGATGCAGGTGCGCGGCAAGGATGACCTGGCGCTGCTCGCGGCCGCCTTCAACGACATGGCCGACAGCCTGCAACGGCAGATCGGCAAGCTGGAGGAGATGTCCCGGCTGCAGCGACGGTTCACCAGCGACGTGTCTCACGAGCTGCGCACCCCCCTCACGACGGTCCGGATGGCCGCCGACGTGCTGCACGCCTCGCGGACCGCCTTCGAGCCGCAGGTCGCCCGGTCGGCCGAGCTCCTGCAGAACGAGCTGGATCGGTTCGAGTCGCTGCTGGCGGACCTGCTGGAGATCAGCCGGTATGACGCACACGTCGCGGTGCTCGAGCCTGACGCGGTCGACCTGCGCGGTCTCGTCAGCGATGCGGTGAGCGCCATCGCCGGGGTGGCTGAGCAGGTCGACACCCCAGTGGTGGTGGACGTGCCGGACGAGCCGGTGGTCGCGGACGTGGACGGCCGCCGCGTCGAGAGGATTCTGCGCAACCTGCTGGTGAACGCGATCGAGCACGGCGAGGGCCGGCCGGTCGAAGTGCGGCTGCGCGGCGACGATGTCGCCGTCGCTGTCACGGTTCGCGACCACGGCGTCGGTCTGCGGCCCGGCGAGGCCGCCCTCGTCTTCGACCGCTTCTGGCGCGCGGATCCCTCCCGCGACCGACGCACCGGCGGCACCGGGCTCGGACTTTCCATCAGCCTCGAGGACGCCCGCTTGCACGGTGGCTGGCTGCACGCCTGGGGGCGGCCCGGCCAAGGCGCCCAGTTCCGGCTGACGCTGCCGGTGCGCAGCGGCGACGTGCTCGTGTCCTCGCCGCTGCCGATCGAGCCGCCGGATGCCACCCGCCCGGCCGGCCTGACCCTGCGGACTCCGGTCGCGCCCCAGTG
>DASPYH010000029.1:0-13028 GCA_035636875.1 Mycobacteriales bacterium
CCACCCCGCACAGCGCCCGGCTGGACCGGCCCGCGATGGCCGCGCTGCTGCACGGCATGGCGATGGCCGCCGTCGCCACGCCAGGGGCGCTGTGCCCGCCCGATCGCGAGCAGTCCGCGGCCGGCTGAGGCCAGGCCGCCCCGGCAGAGTCGCCGACCCGTCCGTGACCGGACACAGTCGCCGAGGCCGCCGAGGGCGTCGGCCGAGTGGCTGGGGCAGGACCGGGTGGGCCTGGCCGGGCCGACCGGCTCAGGCGAGAGATCGCTGGTCCGGGGGTGACAGCGTGCGGCCGGAGCAGCACAGTGGTCAGGTGCGCGCGGCACTCGTCCTGGTGGCCGTGCTGATCGTCGCCGGTTGCGCTGGAGGTGACGCGATGAAGGTGCCAGAGCCGCGGGTGGCGGACACGATCGTGGTGTCCAGCCCCGCGTTCGGCGACGGCCAGCCCATCCCGCGCGAGCACACCTGCCACGGCGCCGGCCGGCCCCCGGAGTTGAGCTGGCGCGGCGTTCCCGGCGACGCGAAGTCGCTGGCCCTCGTCGTCAGCGACCCGGACGCGCCGAGGGGCACCTTCATCCACTGGGTGGTCGACGACCTGCCCGCGCGGGACGGCACGCTGGCGCCGGGCGAGCTGCCGCCGGGCGCGCGCGAGGCGGACAACAGTGCCGGCAAGCGGGGCTGGTACCCACCGTGCCCGCCGAGCGGCACGCACCGCTACCTGTTCACCGTGTACGCGCTCAGCGAGCCGGTGAGCGGCCGGTCCACGCAGGACATCCTCGACCAGGTCGCCCGCCGGGCCGTCGCCCGCGGGACGCTGACCGGAGTGGTGTCGGCGGCCTAGACGACGGTCCTGTCATCTTCCGGGCCGAGTGCGGACGCAACGCCGACGATGAGGTCGTGACCTTCCGCGCGGCTGGGCGCACGGCGGTGGTCGGCGGTTTCTGTGCGCTGCTGCTCATGAACGACCAGGAGACGCCGCTGGCGTCCCTGCCGTTCCGGCTGGCGACCACCTGACTGGTCCTCGTCAGATCGACCAACGCCCGGGCGCGGCGGCAGACGGTCGAGTCCGCCAGTTGTCCGCAGAACGCACGGGCCGCCCAACAGCGGCTAGCCGCTCCCGGGCAGATCAGAGCGCGTGTCGTCGGGAACGCGCGGGTCGGCGCCGAGCGGCTTGCGGTGCATTCGGTAGTGCAGGACCAGGAACGGGAACCCGAAGACCCAGAACGCGTGCTCCGCCCGCAGGTCGCCGTCCTCGACGTGGACGTCGAGTTGCTCCGCGAACCCCTTCACCGCGAGGGCGGTGAGATCCCTGCTGGCCTGGTCGATGTACGCAAGGTAATGGCCTGGCTGGTCGAGGCCGCTGCGGCTGGTGAGCACCAGCCCGCCGCCGGGCCGGCCCCGCGGCAGCAGCGTGGCGGTGAAGCTCGCCTGCGGGAGCGGGAAGCCGACGCTGACGTACCCGCGGCCGCCGTGCCGGTAGGTGGTGTAGATGCCGACGTAGATCGGCTCGTCGTCGTCGGCGAACGAGCGGATCCAGCCACGGACGGCCACCACGTCGTCCCGGGCCGGGGTGATCGTGTCGATCCGGCTGCGGATCCCGCGCAAGGTCTCCCGCTGGTTCATCGGCACGTTGGCCTGTCCCAGCGGGCGGGCGACGAGCGTCCGGTAGATCAGGTAGCCCGGGCGCACCCAGAGCCGCCACCGCGGGACGATGTCGAGCGAGAACCTGGTGGTGTGCTCGTAGAACTCCCGGACCCGCGGGTCGACCTGCGCCGGGTCGAAGTCCGGGCCGGCCAGCTCGTCGAGCGAGGCGACGATGCCGACGTCCGGCGCGTCGGCGACGTAGCTGCCCCCGAGCACCTCCGCGAGGTCGCGGACATATCCGGTGCCGACGTAGCGGGACCGAGCCTCGCGAGGCACCACGAACGGGAGGTCCTCGGCGCGCACCCGCTCGGCCAGCAGGCTCACCTGCGGGTCCCGGAACAGCAGCGCGGAGGACACCCGGTACGCGAGCATGCTGCCGGCAGCCACCGCCGAGGCCGGGACGGGACTCGGCAGCGCGGCGAGGGTCCGGCCCACCGCGGCGCCCAGCAGCGGCCCCAGCGCGACCTTCTGCGGACGTACGCCCAGCAGGCCGCCGACGGCGCCCGTCGCCGTTCCCACCGCGACCGGTCCCGCGCCGATGCGGCCGGCGGCCCAGCCGAGCGGAGCCACCAGTGCGGAGCTGGTCGCGATCCGCTGCCACAGCGGCGGGATCTCGTTGGGCCGCTGCCGGGCCCTGGCAACCGCCTCCGAGACCCCGAGACCGGCAGCGCCGACCAGCGCGCCGACCGCAGCCGCCCTGGCCCCCCGGTGAGCGGTCAGCGCGGCGCCGGCCACGCCGCCTATCGCGGCGGCGAAGCCGACAGCCCCGGTCCTGCCCGGCCCTGGCGAAGCATCAGCAGCCACCCTCAGAACCTATCCGCCCCGCCGGCGGCGGGGCCGGACGCCGGCGAGCCGCCGCTGCACCCCATCTCGACGGAAACCGTTCTGCCGCCCGGTTGTCGATTCGGATTCGGTGGATGACGAGCACCGTCGCAACCGCTACCGTTCCCCTGCCAGATCATTCCTCGGCCCGGACGACGGCGGGGCCGAGCGGAGGGGAAGGGCTATGCGGCGCGCGTTCGACCGGCAGTGGTGCCAGTGACGGTCACGCTGCTCGGGCTGCGGAAGGTCTTCTCCTCCGGAGGCTCCCCGGTCGTCGCGGTCGACGACGTGGACCTCGAGGTCGGTGACGGGGAGTTCTTCTCGATGCTCGGACCCTCCGGGTCGGGCAAGACCACGGTGCTGCGGCTGATCGCTGGCTTCGAGCAGCCGACCACCGGCCGGATCCTGCTCGACGGCGAGGACGTGAGCCGGCTCGCCCCGTTCCAGCGCGACGTCAACACGGTCTTCCAGGACTACGCCCTGTTCCCGCACATGTCGGTGTCCGACAACGTGGCGTACGGCCTGCGGGTCAAGGGTGTCGGCCGGACCGAGCGGCGGGCGCGCGCCGCCGGCGCGCTGGCCACCGTCCGCCTGGAGGGCTTCGGCCGGCGCCGCCCGTCGCAGCTGTCCGGCGGCCAGCGCCAGCGGGTGGCGCTCGCCCGGGCGCTGGTCAACCGGCCGAAGGTGCTGCTGCTCGACGAGCCGCTCGGCGCGCTCGACCTGCGCCTGCGGGAGGAGATGCAGGTCGAGCTGAAGGCGATCCAGCGGGAGGTCGGCATCACGTTCCTGTTCGTCACCCACGACCAGGGCGAGGCGCTGACGATGAGCGACCGGGTCGCTGTCTTCAACTCCGGGCGAGTCGAGCAGGTCGGACCGCCGGCCGAGATCTACGAGCACCCGGCCACGGCGTTCGTGGCCGGCTTCGTCGGCACCTCCAACCTGCTGGCCGGTGCGGTCGCCCAGGCCGTGCTCGGCGTGGACGGGGCCTTCAGCGTCCGGCCGGAGAAGATCCGTCTCGACGAGCCGGGCGGCCGGGTGGACGGGGACGACGTCGCGGTCGAGGGGACGCTCGCCGACGTGGTCTACGCGGGCCCGCTGACGCGTTTCGGGGTGGACACCGACGCCGGCATTCGGATGGTGGCGACGAGGCCGAACGCGGGGACCGAGCCGGGTGACGCGGGCTGGACGCCCGGCCGGCGGGTGCGGCTGAGCTGGCGGCGGCAGAACGTCTCGCGCATCCCGGCGGGGACCCGGACCGAACCAGCGGACGGCGACACGGTGACCGGTCGGGGAGCCGACCAGGTGCTGACCGACAGATAGGGGTGGGGCATGCGCAGTCGGGGATCTTGGGTACGGACCGCGGGCGCCGGTGCGGCCGCGCTGCTGGTGGCCGCCTGCGGCTCAGACTCCGGGTCCGGTTCGGGCTCCGGCGGCTCCGGCCAGACGCCGGCTCCGCCGAAGATCGCGGTGCCCGCCTCGCTGGGCCAGCCGGAGGGCCAGCTGAACATCGTCGTCTGGGCCGGCTATGCCGAGGACGGCTCCAACGACAAGACCGTCGACTGGGTCCACCCGTTCCAGCAGCAGACCGGGTGCAAGGTCAACGTCAAGGTCGGCAACACCTCCGACGAGATGGTCACGCTGATCAAGACCGGCCAGTACGACGGGGTGTCCGCCTCCGGTGACGCCACCCTGCGTCTGATCTACAGCGGCGAGGTTGCCCCGGTGAACACCTCGCTGGTGCCCAACTACGCGACCATCTCCGACTTTCTCAAGAACGGGTCCTGGAACTCGGTCAACGGCCAGATGTACGGCGTCCCGCACGGCTGGGGCGCCAACCTGCTGACCTGGCGGCCGGACAAGGTCAACCCGGCGCCGGACTCGTGGGGTGTCGTCTTCGACGCCAACAGCCCGTACAAGGGGAAGGTCACCGCGTACGACTCGCCGATCTACATCGCCGACGCCGCGCTCTACCTCAAGGCGACGAAGCCCGACCTGAAGATCACCAATCCTTACGAGCTCGACGACACGCAGTTCCAGGCCGCGGTCGACCTGCTGAAGGTGCAGAAGAACCTGGTCGGCGAGTACTGGGCCGACTACACCAAGGCGGTGCAGGCGCTCGAGAGCGGCGACACCGTGGTCGGCACCGAGTGGCAGGTCAACGCCAACCTGGTGAACGCGGGCAAGAAGGCCAAGGTGCAGACCACGGTGCCGAAGGAGGGCTCGACCGGCTGGTCGGACACCTGGATGGTGGCGGCCAAGGCCAAGCATCCCAACTGCATGTACAAGTGGATGGACTGGATCACCTCGCCCAAGGTCAACGCGCAGGTGGCGGAGTGGTTCGGGGAGGCGCCCGCGCAGACCAAGGCCTGCGCCCAGACGGCGGACAAGTCCTTCTGCGAGACCTACCACGCGCTGGACAAGAGCTACGCCGACCGCATCTCCTACTGGACGACCCCGACCAGGAACTGCGGCGACTCCCGCGGCACCACCTGCAAGGACTATGCCGCGTGGACGCAGGCCTGGACGGAGATCAAGAGCTGACCCTGGCGCCCGGGGCGAGCATTCGGCCGCCCCGGGCGACCCCGTTCGTTCACCCTCGTGCCGGCCGGGCTTCCCTCCCGGCCTGTTCCGTTCCGGGCCGCCCGCTCGCTAGGTTGCGCTCGAGCGCCCTTCCTATCCCCCGGAGGCAGAAGCGTGAGACGTCTCAGCGCAATCGCCGGAGCCGGCCTGCTGTCGGCGGCCGCCACAGTCGCCTGGGCGGGGCTGCCCGCCGCGGCCGCGCCGGCCGCGACACACGACGGCCCGCTCGGGCACTTCAAGCACCTCGTCGTCGTCTACGAGGAGAACCACAGCTTCGACAACCTGTACGGCGGGTGGGGCAGCGTCGGCGGCCAGGCCGTGGACGGCATCGGCGGCCCCGGCTACGCCGCCCGCAGCGCGCAGGTGCGCCAGGACGGCACGGCCTATCGGTGCCTCTACCAGAACGACCCGAGCCTGGCGACGCCGCCGCAGGACGCCGCGTGCGGCACCGACACGGCCTCGAACGGCTTCACGTTCGCCAGCCACTTCGGCAACCAGCCGTTCACCATCAACGACTACGTGACCAAGGACAGCCCCACCTGCCCGAACGGCGTTCCCGGCGGCGCGCCCGGCGGCTGCACCCGCGACATCGTGCACCGCTTCTACCAGGAGCAATACCAGCTCGACGGCGGCAGGATGGACCGCTACTCGACCGGCAGCGACGCGGCCGGCCTGACCCAGGGCCACTACGACACCGCGCAACTGCCGGTCTACTCGTACCTGCACGGCGCCGGTGCCCCGAGGTACGTCGTCGCCGACCGCTTCTTCCAGGCCGCCTTCGGCGGGTCGTACCTCAACCACCAGTACCTCGTCGCCGCGCAGGCCCCGAGGTGGCCCGGCCTGCCCGCCGGCAAGCAATCGGTGGTGGACTCG
This sequence comes from Mycobacteriales bacterium, assembly GCA_035636875.1. Taxonomy (GTDB): domain Bacteria; phylum Actinomycetota; class Actinomycetes; order Mycobacteriales; family CADCTP01; genus CADCTP01. Next base: position 5,917 of record DASPYH010000029.1, read on the forward strand.
GAGGGCTTCCCCAACCCCAACCCGGCGAACGCCGCCGGCGTCCGCAGCTACCCGCTGCACACCAGCAACCCCGCGCTCAACGACGGGCCGGTGACCCAGGCCTGTCCCGGCGTCGCGGGCTTCGCCTGCGGCGACTACGCGGTGAACACCGTGCAGCCGGCCAACCAGCCCAGCCTCGGCGGCAGCAACACCCTGCCGCTGATCAACGACGTCGACCCGAGCGCGCCGGACTACGAGCTCAACATCGGCGACGAGCTCTCCGCGGCCGGCGTGCCGTGGAACTGGTACTCCGGCGGCTGGGACGCCGCCGCCGCCGGCCACCCCGGCCCGCTGTTCCAGTACCACCACCAGCCGCTCAACTACTTCGCCAACTACGCCCCGGGCAAGCCCGGCCGGGCGCACCTGAAGGACGAGAAGGAGTTCGTCGCCGCCGCGCAAGACGGCACGCTGCCCGCGGTCAGCTTCGTCAAGCCGTACGGCGCGGAGAACGAGCACCCCGGGTACGCCAGCACCGACAACGGCGAGCAGCACCTGGTCGACCTGCTGAAGACGGTCTTCGAGGGGCCGGAGGCGGGCAACACGCTCGTCGTCGTGACCTACGACGAGTTCGGCGGCCAGTGGGACCACGTCGTCCCGCCGGGGCAGGACCTGTCGGCGACACCGGGCCCGTCCGACGAGTACGGCCCCGGCACCCGCATCCCGGCGCTGGTCATCGGCCGGTCGCTGCCGCGCTCGGCCGTCGACAGCACCTCGTACGACACCACGTCGATCCTGCGCACGATCGAGAAGCAGTACGGCCTGGCGCCGCTGGACAGCCGGTTCGGGCGCGACGCCAAGGTCAACGACCTCGGCGCCGCGCTGGAGGCGGCGGGGGTCCGGCAGACGTGAGCCGGCCGAGCTAGCGGCAGGCGGGTCCGCCGCTCCCTGGTGCCGGGGCGGCGGACCCGCTCACCTCGTACGCTGCGGTGGACGAGCCGGGGCGGTTGACGCGGAGGCGGACGTGGTGGCGACGCTGGGGGAGGCGCCACCGGACGCGGGTCGCCCCCGGACGTCCCCGGCGATCCGGCTGTCGAGCTTCCTGCACCGCTCCCCGCGGGTCCGGCTCGCGGCCCTGCTCGCGGCGCCGATGGCGTGGCTCGTGGTCGCCTACCTCGGCTCGCTGGCGGTGATGTTCGCCGCCGCGCTGTGGAGCACGAACGACTTCACCGGCGCGCTGGTCAAGCACCTCACCTGGGAGAACTTCCAGACGCTCGTGCAGCAGCCGGTCTACCGCCGGATCGCCGCGCGCACGGTCGGGGTCGCCGCGCTGGTCACCGTGCTGGACGCGCTGATCGCCCTGCCGGTGGCGTTCTACATGGCCAAGGTGGCGTCCAGGCGGGCGCGGCGGCTGCTCGTCGCGGCGATCCTCACGCCGCTGTGGGCCAGCTACCTGGTCAAGGCGTACGCGTGGCGGGTGATGCTGAGCTCGGACGGGCCGGTCGACTGGGCGCTGCGCCCGCTCGGGCTGTCCGGCCCCGGCTACGGACTGGCCGCGGTCACGCTGACCCTCGCGTACCTCTGGCTGCCGTACATGGTGCTGCCGGTCTACGCCGGCCTCGACCGGCTGCCGGACTCCCTGCTCGAGGCGTCGTCCGACCTCGGGGCGTCCGCCTGGCGGACCTTCCGCTCGGTCGTGCTCCCGATGCTCTTCCCGGCCCTGGTGGCGGGGTCGATCTTCACGTTCTCGCTGTCCCTCGGCGACTACATCACCGTCAAGATCGTCGGCGGCCGCACCCAGCTGTTCGCGAACGTGATCTACGACAACATCGGCGTCGCCGACAACCTGCCGTTCGCGGCCGCCGCCGCGGTCATGCCGGTGTTGCTGATCCTGCTCTACCTGGTGCTCGTCCGCCGCACCGGCGCCCTGGAAAACCTGTGATCCTCTCCCGCCGCGCCCGGCTGGCCCTCGGTGTGGCGACCGCGCTCGGCCTGGCGGTGGTCTACGCACCGCTGCTGGTCGTGCTGCTCAACTCGTTCAACCGCTCCCGGACGTTCGGGTTCCCGCCGAGTGGCCTCAGCTTGCAGTGGTGGAGCCGGGCGGCCGACAGCGCGGGAGCACGGGTGGCCCTGTGGACCAGCGTGAAGGTCGGCCTCGGCGCCACCGCGCTGGCGCTGCTGCTGGGGACGGCCGCGGCGTTCGCCGTCCAGCGCTACCGCTTCTTCGGCCGGGACGCGGTGAGCCTGCTGGTGATCCTGCCGATCGCGCTGCCAGGCATCATCACCGGCATCGCGCTCAACTCCGCCTTCCGCACCGGCGGCGTGCCGTTCGGCTACTTCACCGTCATCGTCGGCCACGCGACCTTCTGCATCGTGGTGGTCTACAACAACGTCCTCGCTCGGCTGCGCCGGACCGGCACCTCGCTCGAGGAGGCGTCGATGGACCTGGGCGCGAGCACCTTCCAGACGTTCCGGCTGGTGACGTTCCCACAACTGAGATCTGCCCTGTTCGCGGGGGCGCTGCTGGCCTTCGCGCTGTCGTTCGACGAGATCGTCGTCACCACGTTCACGACCGCGCCCGGGCTGCAGACCCTGCCGCTGTGGATCTTCGACAACCTCTTCCGGCCGAACCAGGCACCGGTCGTGAACGTCGTCGCCGCGGTCCTCATCCTGCTCTCCGTCGTGCCGATCTGGGCCGCCCAGCGGCTGTCCGGGGAGGAGACCGGCGGCCGGCTGTGAGCGCGAGGAGGTGGTGCGGGTGGTGACCGCGCAGGACGTGCGCGCCGTGGCGATGTCGCTGCCCAGGACGACCGAGCACCTGATCGGGGACCGGGTGAAGTTCCGGGTCGGCCGGCTGGTGTACGTGTCGATCTCGCCGGAGGAGACGTCGATGGGGTTCGCCTTTCCGCGGGAGGAGCGGGCGGCGCTCATCGCGGCCGAGCCGGAGAAGTTCTTCCGGCCGGTCCGCTCCGACGAGCGGTACAACTGGGTCCGGGTGTGGCTGGCGACGATCGATGCGGCCGAGTTGCGAGAGCTGGTCGTGGACGCGTGGCGGATGGTCGTGCCGAAGGGCGTCGCCGCCGCGCACCTGGACCGACCGGACGGGGATCGCCCTGTCCGGCGATCGGACCCGACTCCGCCAGCACCCGGGAGGCCCGAGCCGCGGTCGTGACGCAGGCGCGCGCCTCACCCGCGCGGCACGGCGAAGCCGGTGAGCCGGCCCGCTCCGGCGCCCACGTCCGACCAGTCGCCGCCGATGTCGAAGACCGCGACCCCGCTGGTCGGGTACTTCTCGGCCATCTCACGGCGGCCCGTCGCGTCTCCGCTGCCGTCGTCGAGGGCGGTGGCGAGCGCTTCGACGGAGGGGTTGTGCCCCACCAGGACGAGCGTGCCCGCACCGGCCGGGGTGTCGTGGACGACCGCCAGCAGGTCCTCGACGCTGTTGCCGTAGACGCGCTCGTCCCGAACCGGCTCCGGCGGGGAGCCGAGCTCGGCGGCCGCGAGCTCCCAGGTCTGCAGCGCCCGGCGCGCCGGCGAGACGACCACCCGATCGGGCGCGAGGCCGTGCCCGGCCAGCCACCGACCGACCGCCGGCGCGTCGGCCCTCCCGCGCTTCGCGAGGGGCCGCTCGGCGTCGGAATCGCCGTCCGTCGCGGCCTTGGCATGCCGGACCAGCACCAGGCGTCGTGTCGTCACGACGCGAGTCTCAGCGCTGTCCCGCCCCCGGGCAAGCCGCGGCACCGGCCGTCAGCGCCCGCGGAGATCCGCTCTGGCCGGTCCCAGCCCTGTCCCGGCCCCCGGTAAAGCGGGGCATCGGCCGTCAGCCCCCGCGGAGATCCGGCCTGGCCGGCCACAGCGCTGTCCGCGCCACCGTCCACAAGCTGCGCCACCGTCGATCAGCCCCGCCGGAGATCCCGTCTGGACGGCCAGCCCCGCGCGGTCGCTCGTACCGGCCCGACCGGTTCCTTCCTCAGGCAGATGGGTAGCGCTGTCCCTGCGGACCGGTACGGTCAGCGGCACGACGATGGTGTCATGCCGGGCGGGCTCGGAGAGCCGCCCACGTGGAAAGGGGCGGCTCCGTGCCACAGCTTCGACCTCTCCGCCTGCTGACCCTGATCCGCGTGCTCACCATGATGCTGTTCGGCGCCGTCATGACGGCGTCGCCGATGTCGCCCGCGTCGGCCGCTCCGCTGCCCGCGTCGCTCTACCTGGCGCTCGGCGACTCGGTCGCCGCGGGCGTCGGGGCTGACCCGCCCTCGGTCAACGGCTACGTCCCGGTGTTGTACGACGAGCTCGCCGCCGCGCGGTCCTGCGGCCAGGGGGAGGCATTAGGGTGCCGCCTCGACCTGCTGAACATCGCCGTGCCGGGCGCCACCACCAGCACCTTGATCGCGGGCCAGCTGCCCGAGGCGGTCGGTCTGCTGCACGAGCGCAACGGCAATGCCATCCCGGTGGACGACGTCGACCTGGTCACCCTCGACATCGGCGGCAATGACGTGTTCGGGCCCATCATCGCGGCCTGCACGGACCCCCAGTCACCCACCTGCGTCGCGACGATCCTGGCCCGGCTGCAGGCGGTGGACGCCAACTACGAGGTCATCCTCTCGGCGCTGCGGGCCGCCGCGGGCCCCGACACCACGATCGCGGTGATGACGTACTACAACCCGCTGCCGGCCTGCCGGCTGTCCGCGCTCGCACCGCTCGCGCAACTCGTGCTCGAAGGCGGTGGCCCGGTGCCGGCCGGGCTGAACGACATCATCCGTGCCCGGGCCGCGGCCCACGACGCCGTGGCCGCCGAGACCGGACCGCTGATCGGACCGGGCGACCTCGTTGGCGGCACCGACTGCCTGCACCCGAACAACTCGGGCCACGCCAAGATCGCCGGCGCCTTCAGCCAGGCCATCGACGTCGAGGCCGTCGTCGGGCCGCCCGGCCAAGGCGTCAGGGGGCCGCTGTAGAAGGCCACCTGGAGAGCGAGACGTCAGGTCGCGACCGGGAGGGCATCCGCCGGCTGCCCCAGCCAGCGCTCGTACCAGGCGTCGAACTGGTCAGCGGGCAGCGGCCGGGACAGGTGGTAACCCTGCACGACGTCACACCCGAAGTCGACCAGGGCGGCGAGTGCCTCCGGGGTCTCGACTCCCTCGGCGACCGTGGCCATCCCGAGGCTGTGACCGAGATCGATGACGCTGCGGACGATGAGCGCGTTGCCCTGGTCAGCACCCATCGTGGTGACGAACGACCGGTCGACCTTGATCTCGGTGACCGGCAGCATCTTCAGCTGCGCCAGGCTGGTGTAACCGACCCCGAAGTCGTCCACCGAGAGCCGAACCCCGAGCGAGCGCAGCCGCGCCAGCAGCCGCTGGGCCCGGGCCGGCTGCGTCATCAGGGCGCTCTCGGTGACCTCGAGCTCGAGCATCTCCGCCGGCACCCCGTGCTCGCGCAGCAGCCCTTCGACCTGGTCGGCGAGCTGGTCGTCGAGCAGGTTGCGAGCGGACAGGTTGACCGCGATCGGCAGGGGTCGGCCGGCGTCGCTCCACCGCCGTGCCTGGGCCAGCGCGGCGCCGAGAATGTGGCGGGTCAGCGGACCGATGAGGCCGGTGTGCTCGGCGAGCGGGATGAACTCGTCGGGCGGGACGAGGCCGCGCTGCGGGTGGCGCCAGCGGACCAGCGCCTCGGCCCCGACGACGGAGCCCGTGCTGAGGCTCACCTTCGGCTGGAAGTGCAGGACGAGCTGGTCGCGCTCGATGGCACGGCGGAGCTCGCCGAGCAGGGACAGCCGCTCGACGCTGTGGCCGTCGACGTCCGGGCTGTACGCCAGCACGCCGAGGTTCTGCTGCTTGGCCACGTACATCGCCACGTCGGCCCGCTGGATCAGCGTGTCGGCCCGGTCGCCGTGTTCGCCGGAGACCACGACGCCGACGCTCGCCTCGACGTCGAGCTCGATCCCGCCCTCGACGTAGAACGGGGCCTCCAGCGCGCGGCGCAGCTTGTCGGCCACCTGCATGGCGCCGTCGACACCGCGCACGGACGGCAGCAGGACGGCGAACTCGTCGCCGCCGAGCCGGGCCACCGTGTCCACCTCGCGCAGAGCGCCGACCAGCCGCGGGCCGATCTGCACCAGCAGCTGGTCTCCGTACCGGTGCCCGAGGGTGTCGTTGATGTCCCTGAACCGGTCCAGGTCGAGCAGCAGCAGGCCGGTGCTCGTCCCGGTGCGTCGGTCGGCCCGCAGCGCCTGGCCCAGCCGGTCGGCCAGCAGCGTCCGGTTCGGCAGTCCGGTCAGCCCATCGTAGAGAGAGTCGTGCACCGCTCTGGCACTCGCCAGGTCGAGCTGCCGCCGGAACCGGCGCAACACCGAGGAGAAGGCCGCGACGAGCAGGAACCCGGCGAGCAGTACCAGCGGCGTGATCACCCGCGTGGTCGACGCGAACCGGTGCTGCCGGCCTAGCTCGTCCAGCGACTGCCGCCGGTGCCGGGCCGCCGCCTCGCTCACCCGTGCCCGCATGGCCAGGAACCGGGGATCGACGTCGTTGCCCTCGATCCGGAGCACCCGCTCGGTGTCCCGGCGGTCGACGGCGGCGAACAGCCGGGCTGCGGCCGTCCGGTACGCGGCATGGTCGACCGCCACCTCGTCGGCGGTTCGGGCGTCCTCGGCGTGCCCGTGCACGCGGATCCGGCTCAGTGCAGCCAGCAGTGACGCCGATGCCGCGTCGAACCCGGCGCGGACGCTCGGGCCCGGTTCCAACCGGTACTCGCGCTCGAGCGACTCCTCCGTGGCCACCGCCGTGGCCGCCTGCTCGTAGTCGTCCGACAGCCGGCCCGCCTCGTCGGCACGTCTCGCCGCAGCGGCGTTCATCATCGACGAGGTGAGGAGGAACCCGGTGACCGCGAGCAGCACGAGCACCAGCCCGATGGTCGCCGTCCGGCTCGCCCTGCCGCCTTCGGGAGCCGCGTGCGTGCCACCCGCCATCCCCCGCCTCCGCCCTGCGCCCCCGGTGAGACCGACCGCCTGGTGACCGAGTTGGATCAGTCACTCTCCGTACACTACCCGCTCACATACGGTACGAACCAGTCACGCCGCCGACGACGCGGCGAGTGGGCGCGCTCGCCCGCGCGTTCCGACCGGTGCCTGCCGACAT
>DASPYH010000030.1:0-2708 GCA_035636875.1 Mycobacteriales bacterium
AGGTCCGGTGACCCACGGCTCGTTCGGGAGACAGGTTCGCGCCGGCGCGGACCGCGCGGGCAGCCTTTCCCGGGAGCCGGACCGGCACCATCAGCCGGCGCTTGTGGCGAGCCCGCAGGTATCCACGGACCAGATCGGCCATCCCGTACACCCGCGGCCCGGCCATGTCGGGCACCAGGCCGGCCGGCGTGCCGAGCGTGAGCTCCACGAGCCGGGCCGCCACCTCGTCGGCGTCGACCGGCTGGAGCCGGAAGCCGGCGGGGATTGGGATCATGATGTCGTGTCCGAGGGGGGACTTGAACCCCCACGCCCGTTGAAGGGCACTAGCACCTCAAGCTAGCGCGTCTGCCATTCCGCCACCCGGACCGGTGTCCGACCACTCTACCGGGGGCGCGGGAGGCTCCCCAAACGTCCCCGGTGGTAGGAAGGAGCGATGACGACAGGGCTGCCATCGGCCGAGGACGAGGTGGTCGAGCTCTGCTCGGACCTCATCCGCATCGACAGCTCCAACCCGACCAGCGACGAGCGGGCCGCGGCCGAGTACGTCGCCGCCAAGCTCGCCGAGGTGGGGATCGAGCCCGCGATGCTGGAGTCGGAGCCCGGCCGGGCCAGTGTGGTCGCGCGGATGGAGGGCGCCGACCCGTCCCGGCCGGCCTTGCTGGTGCACGGCCACCTGGACGTCGTGCCGGCGGACCCCACGGAGTGGACCGTGCACCCGTTCTCGGGTGAGCGACGCGACGGCTACGTCTGGGGCCGCGGCGCCATCGACATGAAGGACATGGACGCGATGACCCTCGCGCTGGTGCGCGAGTGGGCGCGCACCGGCCGGAAGCCGCCCCGGGACGTGGTGCTGGCGTTCGTCGCGGACGAGGAGGCCGGCGGCGGCATGGGTGCCCGCTGGCTGGTGGACAACCACCCCGAGCTGTTCGACGGCTGCACCGAGGCGATCAGCGAGGTCGGCGGGTTCAGCGTCACCGTCCGCGACGACCTGCGGCTCTACCTGATCCAGACCGCGGAGAAGGGCATGGCCTGGATGCGGCTGGTCGCCCGCGGCAGGCCGGGGCACGGCTCGATGCGGCACGACGACAACGCCGTGACCCGGCTGGCCGAGGCGGTGGCCCGGATCGGCCGGTACGAGTTCCCGGTGGTGCTCACCAAGACGGTGCGGCAGTTCCTGGACAGGCTGTCCGAGGTGCTCGGCGTCGACATCGACCCGGGCGCCGCCGGCCGGGACGAGATCGACGCGCTGCTCGGCCGGTTCGGCGGGATGGCCAGGATGATCGGCGCGACGCTGAGCAACACCGCCAACCCGACGATGCTCAAGGCCGGCTACAAGTCCAACGTCATCCCCGGTACGGCGACCGCAACCGTGGACGGGCGGTTCCTGCCCGGGCAGGAGGAGGAGTTCGAGCGGCAGGTCGACGCGCTGCTCGGCTCCGGCGTGGTGCGGGAGTGGATCCACCGCGACCAGGCGGTGGAGACCGACTTCGACGGGCCGCTGGTCGACGCTATGGCGGCGGCGCTGAGGGCGGAGGACCGGGCCGCGCTGCCGGTGCCGTACACGATGCCCGGCGGGACGGACGCGAAGTCCTTCGAGCGGCTCGGGATGCGCTGCTTCGGCTTCTCACCGCTGCTGCTGCCGCCCGACCTGGACTTCGCCGCACTGTTCCACGGCATCGACGAGAGGGTGCCGGAGGAGGGCCTACGCTTCGGTGTCCGTGTCCTCGGCCGGTTCCTCGGCAGCAGCTGAGACCGCCGTCCCCCGGGAGGTACCCGTGACCGACGGCACCGATCTGGAGCAGGCGCTGGACCGGGTCTGCGAGGCCGCCCGCGAGCACCTGGCCGCGGTCCTCGCCGCCGACGGGGACCCGGACGACGACGACGTCTGGGCCGGCTACGTCGCGCTGAACAACGCGTCGCTGGCGTACGACCGGCTGCTGGAGGACCGCACCGGCGAGGTCACCCCCTGGGACGTCAGCGAGACGCTGTCGGTGGACGCCGCGGCCGACGAGGGCGCCGACGCCGGCCCGGCCCCCGACGGTCCCGAGGACGTCGGCGACGACCTGCGGATCAGCGTGCGGCAGCGGCGCGACTACGTGGTGCCCAGCATCGAGGGGCTGCTCTCGGCGGGCGCGTCGGCGCGGGCGGCGATGTGGGACCGGGTGGACGCCCGGCGCAGCGCCGCGCCGGTCCGCTCGGTCGGCGAGGCGGTGTACGAGCTGCTGCACGCCGGCGGCGGCTCGCTGTCCGGCCTGGACGTGCCGGAGCTCGTGCCGCAGAGCGGGCTGGTCCTGGTCAACGTCCTGGACGACACCCTCGGCCCGGATGACCTGGACACGCCGCCGCATGAGGCGGACGAGCTGTTCGCGCTGCCGGACTCGCCGCTGATCTTCTCCCTCTACGAGCCGGTGTACGACTCGGTCGAGGAGGCGGAGCGGGACATGCAGCCGCGAGCGGAACGCCCGAAGGCGAACGGCGGGTGAGCGGGCAGGCGCCACCGGTCGCGCCGGTCACGGCGGGGCCGGCCCGGCGGTCCCCGGACGGAGCGGCGGCCGGAGCGGCGGCCCGGCGGGCGGCCCGCCCGGCTGGCCCGGGACGAGCCGCGCCGGAGGCTGCCCGGTGAGAGCCTGGCGGGTCCGCGAGCTCGGCGCCCCGGCGGACGTGCTGGAGCTCACCGACGTACCCGAGCCGACGCCGGGTCCTGGCGA
>DASPYH010000031.1:0-4485 GCA_035636875.1 Mycobacteriales bacterium
GTGCGGTGGCTCGGCTGGTCACCGAGGGTCTGACCAACCGGCAGATCGCGAGCCGGATGTTCCTGTCGCCGCACACGGTGTCGTTCCACCTGCGGCACGTCTTCCGCAAGCTCGACATCGCCTCCAGGGTCGACCTGGCCCGGCTCACGCTCGGGCACCCGACTGCCGACCCGACCGGGGGGGACCGCTGAGCCGCCTGCGGATCGGGATGGTCGCGCCCGCGCACGGGCCCTGCGACGGCGCGGCCGGCGGGTCCCGACCGTGGTCACCGCGCACGCGCCCTGCCACGGCGCGGCCGGCGGGTCCCGGCCGTGGTCACCGCACACGGGCCCTGCGACGGCGAGGCCGGTGAGCTCTACCGGGCGCTGGGCACTAGCATCGGACCGGTGGCGCTGTCCGAGGCCCAGCGCGCGCAGGCCCGCGGCCTGCCCTGGCTGGCCACCGTGCCGAACGGGATACGGGTCGATTCCTTCCCCTACCAGCCGCGCAAGGGAGACCACTGGATGTGGCTGGGGCGCTTCAGCGCCGAGAAGGCGCACGCGGTCGCGTACGCCGCGGCGCTGGAGGACGCCCGCGACATCCCCGCGGGCGTGCAGCCGCTCGCCCGCCGCTCGGGCGCTTCGTCCGCGTGGGCCGTCCGGGCCGAGCCGGACGGTCCGGCCGAGGTCGCGGGTGGCGGCCGGTGAGCGCCTGGACGGAGAGCAACGGCTCCCCCGGCGTCGGTCTCGGCGCCGTCACCCTCGTCGAGGGCTCCTCTTTCTGCGTGTGCGCCGCCACCGGCGACATGGTGGCCCACCGCCCGCACGGGGTGTTCTTCCGGGACACCAGGATCGTGTCCCGCTGGGATCTCACCGTCGACGACGAGCCGGTGGAGGCGCTGGCCGCGATGACCCCGGAGCCGTTCCGGGCCACCTTCGTCGGCCGCGCGCCCCGCCGGAACGCCGGACCGGACAGTCCCCTGCTGGTGCACCGGGACCGCCGGGTGGGCACCGGGATGCGCGAGGACATCGTGCTGCGCAACCTGTCCCGCGAGCCGGCCGGATGCCTGCTGACCATCGCGGTGGACGCCGACTTCGCGGACGTCTTCGACGTCAAGGAGGGGCGGGTACGCCGGCGCGGGCAGCGCACCTCGCTGGCGGAAGGCAACCGGCTGGTGCTCAGCTACCACTGGCGGGACAAGCAGCGCGGCGTCGTGGTGCAGGCCGAGGGGGCCTCGGTGGTCACCGCCGAGCTGATCAGCTACCGGGTCGTGGTCCCGCCCCGCGGGGAGTGGACGGCCACGCTGTTGGTCCGCCCCATCGTCGACGGCGAGGAGCTGGCCACCCGGTTCCCGGTGGACCGCCCGGTCGACGAGTCCGAGCCGGCGCGCCAGTTGCAGGCGTGGCGGCACGCCAGCCCGGTCGCCGAGGTCGGCGACGAGGCGATCGAGGAGGTGCTGCGCTGGAGCCAGCGCGACCTGGGCGCGCTGCGGATCTTCGACCCCGATTTCCCTGACCGGGCTGTGGTCGCGGCGGGCGCTCCCTGGTTCATGGCGCTGTTCGGCCGCGACTCGCTGCTGACCTCCTGGATGGCGCTGCCGATCGACCAGTCGCTCGCGCTCGGCACCCTGCAGACCCTCGCCCGCTACCAGGGCAGCAAGGAGGACCCGCTCACCGAGGAGGAGCCGGGCCGGATCCTGCACGAGGTACGGCTCGGGGTGGACACCACCCTCGTGCTCGGCGGCGGCACCATCTACTACGGCACCGTGGACGCGACGCCGCTGTTCGTCATGCTGCTCGGCGAGCTGCGCCGGTGGGGGCTCTCGCGCGACGAGGTGGACGACCTGCTGCCGAACGCCGACCGGGCGCTGGACTGGATCCGCCGCTACGGCGACCGGGACGGCGACGGGTTCGTCGAGTACCGCAGGGCCACCGACCAGGGCCTGGTCAACCAGGGCTGGAAGGACTCCTGGGACGGGATCAACTTCGCCGACGGCCGGCTGCCCGAGGCGCCGATCGCGCTGTGCGAGGTCCAGGGGTACGTCTACTGCGCGTACCTGGCCCGGGCCCAGTTCGCCGCCGAGGCCGGCGACGACGAGCAGGCCCGGTCCTGGACGACGCGTGCCGAGGACCTCAAACGGTCGTTCAACGAGAGCTTCTGGCTGCCGGACCGCGGCTGGTACGCGGTCGCCCTGGACCGAGACAAGAACCCGGTCGACGCGCTGGCCTCGAACATGGGCCACTGCCTGTGGACCGGGATCGTGGACGAGGACAAGGCGGCGCAGGTGGCCAAGCGGCTGATGTCGCCGGAGATGTTCACCGGCTGGGGCGTACGGACGCTCGCCACCGGCATGGACCGCTACAACCCGGTCAGCTACCACAACGGTTCCGTCTGGCCGCACGACAACGCGATCATCGCCGGTGGCCTGCTGCGCTACGGGTTCGTCAAGGAGGCTCAGCAGATCGCGCAGGGGCTGTTCGACGCGGCGGCGGCGTTCGACGACCGGTTGCCGGAGCTGTTCTGCGGCTTCGACCGGGCCGACTATCCCGAGCCGGTGCCGTACCCGACCTCGTGCTCACCGCAGGCGTGGGCGTCGGCCTCGCCGATCCACCTGCTCCGCAGCCTGCTGCGCTTCGAACCGATGATCCCGCACGGCAAGGTGTGGCTGGCGCCGGTGCTTCCGGACGAGTTCCGGCGGCTGCGGGTGCGCAACGTACCGCTGGCCGGCTTCCGGGTCGACCTCGACGCGCGGCGCGAGCGCGGCGAGATCCGTGGCCTGCCACCGGACATCGAGGTCGTGCACGCCCCGCTGGGCGCAGCGACCCCGCTGCTGCCGACCCGCTGACCGGGCGCTCGCGGCGGGTGGGAGCGCGCCGGTCGTAGGGTCGTGGGGTGAGCGAGGGCCGGCTGCTGGCGACCAGCGACCTGCACGTCGCGTACCCGGAGAACCGGCGGATCGTCACCGAGGACCTGCACCCGCGCTCCGACGGCGACTGGCTGCTCGTCGCCGGCGATGTCGCGGAGAAGGTCGAGGACGTCGAGTGGGCGCTTGGCCTGCTCGCCGACCGCTTCGCTCAGGTGGTCTGGGCGCCCGGCAACCACGAGCTGTGGACGGCCCGGCAGGATCCGGTGCGGCTGCGCGGCCAGCACCGCTACGACCACCTGGTCGAGGTGTGCCGGGGTCTCGGCGTGCTCAACCCGGAGGACGACTACGCCACCTGGGACGGCGCCGGCGGTCCCGTGCTGGTCGCCCCGCTGCTGCTGCTCTACGACTACAGCTTCCGTCCGGACGGCACCAGCACCACCGAGCAGGCGCTGGAGGCGGCGTACGCGGCCGGCGTGGTCTGCACCGACGAGCGCGTGCTGCACCCGGACCCGTGGCCGGACCGGGCGGCATGGTGCCAGGCCCGGGTGGAACGGACCGCCCGCCGGCTGGCCGCGCTCCCCTCCGACGCCCGGACCGTGCTGGTCAACCACTTCCCGCTCACCCGCGCGCCCACCCGGGTGCTGCGGCACCCGGAGTTCGCGCTGTGGTGCGGCACCGAGCGGACGGCGGACTGGCACCGGCGCTTCCGCGCCGCTGCCGTCGTCTACGGCCACCTGCACATCCCCCGCACCAGCTGGGAGGACGGGGTGCGGTTCGAGGAGGTCTCGGTCGGCTACCCGCGGGACCGGCGCCGGCGCGGGCTGCCGCGCGGGCTGCTGCGTGACGTGCTGTTCCCCGCTGCCGAGCGAGCGGTCGCGCCGTGATCTCCGCCGTGCTGCCCGCGTCGGTGGCCACGGTCGAGTCCTACGGCGCGCTGCCTGGCGAGGCGCTGCTGCCGGAGGAGGAGCCGCTGGTGGCGCGGGCGGTGCCGCGGCGGCGGGCGGAGTTCACGACCACGCGCTCGTGCGCCCGCCGCGCTCTGGCCGAACTCGGGCTGCCCGCGGTCCCGCTGCTGTCCGGACCCGCGCGCGAGCCGCTATGGCCGGACGGGGTGGTCGGCAGCCTGACCCACTGCGCCGGCTACCGGGCCGCCGCGGTCGCCCGCGCCGGCGACCTCGCGACGATCGGCATCGACGCCGAGCCACACGAGCCGCTGCCGGACGGCGTGCGGGAGCGGGTCGCCCTCGGGGAGGAGCTGGACCAGCTGCGGCGCTTGGGCCGCCGGAATCCGGGCCTGCACTGGGACCGGTTGCTGTTCTCGGCCAAGGAGAGCGTCTACAAGGCGTGGTACCCGCTCGCCCGGTGCCGGCTCGGCTTCGACGACGCCACCGTCGCCTTCTCCCCCGGCGCCGACCCGACCAGCGGTTCGTTCACGGCCGAGCTGCTGGCCCGCGGGCTGCCGCCGGTGGCCGGTCGGGCCATCTGGCTATTCGACGGTCGCTACGTCGTGCGGGACAGGCTGCTGGTGACCGCTGTCGCCCTGCCGGCCGGGGACTGAGCGGGCCTGGTGGGGGAATCGGATGAGCGGGCAGCGACGGGACGAGACGAGGGAGAGCGGATGACCGCGATGAAGCTGACGG
>DASPYH010000032.1:0-3386 GCA_035636875.1 Mycobacteriales bacterium
GCGGCGAGAGCGCCCAGCTCTACCGGCGCGACGGCGACGAGCGGGTGTGCGTCGCCGCGGCCGAGCGGGCGACCGGGCTGCGGACATCCGTCCCGGTCGGCGCCCGGCTACCGATGACGGCCGGCTCCGGGGCGCAGGTGCTGGCCGCCTGGGACAGCGAGGGCGGCCTCCCGGCGGGCGCACGTTTCGGGCCGCGGACGCTGGCGGAGGTACGCCGAAGGGGCTGGGCCCACAGCGTCGCTCAGCGCGAGGCCGGGGTGGCGTCGGTGTCGGCGCCGGTGCGGGACCGATCCGGCGGCGTGATCGCGGCCATCTCGGTGTCCGGTCCGGTGGAGCGGCTCGGCCGCCGTCCCGGCCCACGCTTCGCCCCGCTGGTGACCGCCGCGGCGACCACGCTCAGCGCTCGGTTGTGACGGCCGCGGACGGGAGACCGCCCCGACTCGCGACGGCGGCATCGCCTCATTCGGCGTGGCGCTGTTCGAGGACGCAGTGACGGGGGTGGCGTCAGGGGCGGCACTGTGAATCTGCCACGTGCGACTCGGGGTCAGGCGCTGGTGCTGTCGAGCTGTTGGAGGAGCTCGTGAGCGGCGAGCTCGACATCCTTGTGCCGCCACTCGGCCGCCCGGTACACGCAGGCGATCAAGCCTGTGCGGTGGACCCGACGGAAGTCGCCGTAGACGAAGGCGTACCGCGCCTTCGTCTCGTCCGCGGCCCCGTCGGTCAACCCGAGATGCCACTCGGCGTACTCATCCCAGGAGTGCGACTCGAGGAAGGCATTCTGGGCATCCGCGCGGGGTTGCACGTCTCCCCAGTCGCTGTCGAGGACGTACTGGCGCGCGTCGATCAGCCGCCGGGCGCGGGCCACCGCGCGTTCGTTGAGCGAGTACGAGGCCACGGCCCGCCATTCTCCACTCAGAGTCGGTCCTTGGCGGGACCGCAAGGGGTGGTCGGGTGTCGTCACCGGCGAGCTGGCTGGCCCCGGGCAGCCGGCGAGGCGCTGCCGGGCTGACCGCCCCGGGGAGGCGGTGCTGGACTGGCCGCCTCGGGTTGGCGGCCCGGGTGCCGGGTGCCGTGCCGCCCGCAGTCGCGGCACGGCACCCGGCGGGGTTGGTTAGCTCACCTGGCCGGCCGGATCTGGCCGACGAGGCCGTCGGCCTCGTCGTTCGGGCCGGCGCTGAACCAGACGGCGTCGGTGCCTCCGGTGCTGGCGGTGCCGCGCAGCAGCGCCCACAGCCCGTCGATCTGGATCGGCTTGCCGTGGGAGTCGCGCAGCTGCCCGTCCACGTGCCCGCTGCGCGGGTCGACCGCGGTGATCCGGCCGTCGCCGAAGTTGCCGACCAGCAGGTCACCGGCGAACTTGCCGAAGCTGGCCGGGGCGATCTCCAGCCCCCACGGGGCGTTGAGTGGGCCGCCGCTGACCAGCCGCCGCTCGAGCAGCCCGGATCCGTCGTAGACGTCGACGAACCCCTTCCCCGGGCCGGCGACCTCGTCGACCGCGTCCGGGTCCTGCTGGGCGTAGGCGACGTAGATCTTCCCGTTCAGCGCCGCGACGTCGAACGGGGCGTACCCGGCCGGCAACGCCGGGTCGGTGAACGACGGCGCCGGCGGCTGGATGAGGGTGAACGACGAGTCGAACACGTCGATCCGGGCGTGGTGGAAGTCGGCGGCGAGCAGGAACGACCCGAACGCCGTGGTGGTCAGCGTGAGCCCCTTGTAGACCGCGCCGTCGACGTGCCTGGCCAGGCTCGCCGTGGACTGCCCGCCCACCGTCGGATCCGCGGTCGGGTTCCAGCCGACCAGGTCACCGGCCTCGCTGACGAACAGGAACCGGGCCGGGCCGGACCCGCCCGGCCCGGAGACGACGAACCCGCTGCCGCCGTTGAAGGCCTGCCCGGTCGGGGCACCACCGGGGATCGTCACGACCAGCGGCACCACCGCCGGCGTCGCCCCGCCGACCCCACCCGCGTACAGCGTCGCGGTGTTGGTGCCGTTGTTCGCCACCCACAATGGCGACGTCGGGCTCAACGCCAACCCCCACGCGTTCTGCACGTGCCCATCCGTCACCGCGGCCCGCCCAGGGATGTTGGACACCAGGTCCACCTCGGTGAACGCCGCCCTCGCGGCGGCCGGCGCCTCCGCCGAGGCCACCCCCGACACCGCCAGCACCGGCCCCGCCACCACCGCAGCCACGACGGCGGTTCCCGCCCGCCACCGGAGTTCTCGACCTGTTCGACGCATGGCGCCTCCCTGCAGTCCGGACGACGCGGACATGCGTCGCCCGGACGGGTCACACGGACCGCGGGGCCCAACGGTTCAAATCCCACGGCACCTTTCGGAGGTCTTGGCACGATCATCGGCTTGGCCGCCTCCAGGGACACCCTCGGGTGGCCTCCATCTGTCGGCTGAGCCCAACCGTGGGCCTGCCCACCCCAGCCGGTCGACGGCCCGACCCCCACGGCTGATGCGATCGTCCAGGCCGCGCAGGATCATGGGGTCCGCTCTCCTGCGTCTGATCCGATCGAGGAGGCCACGGTGTCTGAGAGCCCAACGGGGCGGCAGCACGAGCTCCGTCGTGGCGACCACACGGCGGTCGTGGTCGAGCTCGGTGGCGCGCTGCGTCATTACACGGCCGGAGACCGGCCGATCCTCGACGGCGTCGGCGCCGGCGAGCAGATCACCGGCGGCCGCGGCCAGCTGCTGGTGCCGTGGCCGAACCGGGTCCGAGACGGGCGGTACCGGTGGGACGGTCGGGACCTGCAGCTGCCGTTGGCCGAGCCGGAAGCGGGCAACGCGATCCACGGGCTGCTGCGCTGGACGTCCTGGCAGCTGCTGGATCGGGACGAGCACCGGGTCGTCGTCGGAGCGACCGTCTGGCCGCAGCCGGGCTACCCGTTCCACCTCGGCGTCTCCGCCGAGTACGAGCTCGGGGACGACGGGCTGAGCATCGCCGTCACCGCCCGGAACGTCGGCGAGCGGGCCGCCCCGTACGGGGTGGGCCAGCACCCCTACCTCACCGTCGGCACCGACCGCGTCGACGACGCGGTGCTGACGGTCCCCGCGCAGACGTGGCTGCGCACGGACGACCGGGGCACGCCGCTGGCGACGGAACCGGTGGCGGGCAGCGCGTACGACTTCCGCTCGGGGCGGACCATCGGCCCGCAGCTGCTGGACACGGCGTTCGCCGAGCTGGACCGGGACGGCTCGGGCCGCGCCGTCGTGCGCCTGGCCCACCCGTCCGGGCGGCACGGCACCGACGTGTGGCTCGGCGAGGGCGCGGACTTCGTCCAGGTCTATACCGGCGACACGCTGGCCGAGCTCGACCGGCGCCGCCGCGGCGTCGCGGTGGAGCCGATGTCCTGCCCGCCGGACGCCCTGCGCAACGGCAC
>DASPYH010000033.1:0-5218 GCA_035636875.1 Mycobacteriales bacterium
CGCGACCGGCGTGTTCCGGTTCTTCGCCTCGCCGGGGCGGTGGACGGTCCGCGCGCTCGCGCCCGGCGCCGCCGGCCAGCAGGACCTCGACGCCGGAGTCGGCTTCACCGAGACCCGCCTGGAAATCGGCTAGCGCGACGAGCGGTCCGCGTCCCGCCGGTGACACACTGATCACCGGCGGGACGGGCGCGTCCCGATCGGCTACGTCCAGGCGCGGTTGAAGCGGAGGCGGCGCGAGGTGGCGGACAAGAAGAAGCTGCCCGGCCCGGTCGACTCGACCCTCAAGGCCGGCGGACTGCTCTTCCTCGCCGCGCTCGGCGCGGCGCTGCTGACCGCCTGGATCGCCCCGAGCGGCAAGCTCGCCGGTCCTGACCCCTTCTATGGGATGGTCATCGGTCCGCAGGTCGAGGTGCAGAACTCGCTGGCCAAACTGGATGCGCTCGGCGTGAACACGGTGCGCCTGCGGATGGACGTCAAGGACTGGGGCCGGCCCGGTGCCAACACCGGCGGCGCCGCGTACGACGGCGCGCTCGGCCAGGCTCCCGTGCTGAAGAAGCGGGGCTTCCGGGTGGTGCTGCAGGTCAACAGCGAGGGCGGCGCGATGCCCTCGTACCCGCGGGCCAAGGCGCTGTTCCAATGGCTGCTGCGCCGGCCTGGCGCCGGGTCGGTGGACGTGGTCGAGGTGCTCGGCCCGGTCACCGAGCAGGCCGCGAACGCCGACGCGTTCAGCTCCACGCTGACCCGCGCGCAGCAGGCGCAGCGGTACGTCGGCGGCCCGCTGCGCGCCGCGGACGAGGTCTTCCACGCCGCGCGCAAGAAGGTGCTCGGCGCTGCCTTCACCCCGTGGCAGCAGGCGAGCGACCTGCGCCCGGCCGGAGCGTGGACGCTGTCGGTGACCAAGGCCTACGTCGCCGCCGGCTACCTGGACCGGGTCGACTATGCCGGCTTCCAGGCGGACCAGCCCACGGCGGCGGCGCAGGTGGACTGGGTCCGCCGGGCCGCGGCACTATTCGGGCGCAAGCCGGTCTGGGTGTCGGAGTGGCAGCTGAACCGCAGCGCGTTCGGCGACGACGGCTCATACGTGGACGCGATGGGGGCGGCGGCCCGGTCCCTGCACGGCCTGGTCGGCACCGCCTGCTACGCGGGCCTCACTCCGGCCGAGGGGGTGGTGCCGGTGACCAAGGACGGTCGGCGGGAGGCCGAGCCGGCGTTCAAGGCGTACCGGAGCTGGCCGAAGAAGTGAGCGGCCGATCAGTAGACGAGCGCCTGCGCGCCGTCCGCGAGCGCCTCCTCGACGAAGGTCTGCGCCCCGGCGATCCGCACCCCGGGCAGCACGTCGTCGGGCTCGATCCCGCGCCGCGCCGCACACTGCGTGCACAGGGTGACCATGCCGGCGGCGAGCACGGCCCCGAGCAGGTCCGCCAGCGGCGCTGAGTGCGGCAGCTCGAAGGCCTGCGCGCGGCCGGGCAGCGCGAACCAGGCCGACTCGCCGGTCAGCCACAGCGAAGTGGGCACGCCCGCCGCCACGGCTGTCGCCGCCACCGTGAACGCCTGACCGCACCGCTCGGGGGCGTCCGCTCCGGCGGTGACCTTGACGACGAGCGACCGTGCCACGAGGCGACCGTACGCGAAGGCTAAGGTCGGCCGGTGGCCGCGCCGCGGTGGGACGACCTGCCGATCCCCGACGACACCGCCGACGTGCGCGGCAGGCCCGACCTGCATCCGGCGCTGCTGCCGTTACTGCCGCTGATCGGCACCTGGCGGGGCACCGGCAAGGGCGGCTACCCGACGATCCGGGACTTCGACTACGGCCAGCAGGTGGTCTTCGCGCACGACGGCCGGCCGTTCCTCCGCTACGAGTCGCGCTCGTGGCTCCTCGACGCCGACGGCCAGGTCATCCGGCCGGCGGCCCGCGAGGTCGGCTGGTGGCGGCCGGGGGACGGGCCGGACGAGGTCGAGGTGCTGCTCGCGCACCCCACCGGCATCGTCGAGGTGTACCTCGGGCGTGCCACCGGGGCGACCCGCTGGGAGCTCAGCACCGACGTGGTCGCCCGGACGAAGACCGCGAAGGAGGTCGCCGCGAACCGCCGGCTGTACGGCATCGTCGAAGGTGCCCTTCTGTACGCGGTGGACATGGCCGCGATGGGCCTGGGGTTGCTACCGCACCTGTCCGCCCGGTTGGAGCGTGTCGGCGGCTGAGGATCGCCGGGTCGCGGTTCGCCCTGGCGCGGCTCACCCTGGTAGGAAAGTCGCCGTGATCCGAGCGGTCCGCCGCGTCGCGGCCGTCGCGGTCGTCGGGGCCGTGCTCGTCGGGGGCGTGGCCGGCTGCGGCGGCGACGGTCCCGCGCCGGCACCGGCACCCCGGTCGGCGGCGCGCAAGATCGACCCGGCCCGGGGGCTCACCCAGGAGCAGGCCGAGCGCGCGCTGCTGGTCGCCAGCGACCTCCCGCTCGGCTTCCAGGCCCAGGACGGCAGCCCGGACGCCTCGGCTCTCGGCTGCGCCGGCATCGACCGGGTCTACCTCGCCGACGGTGCCGCCGCCCGGGCTGAGACGTCGTTCGGCCACGCGGTCAGTCCGGCTTTCGTCAACGAGACGATCACCACCCGTCCAGGCGGCGCGGAGCCGGCGCTGGCCGGGTTCCGGCGCGCGGCACAGGACTGCGCGTCGTTCACCGGCCGGGACGGCACGGTGTACCGGATCGCCGCACTCGCCATGCCCAGCTACGGGAACGGCTCGGCAGCGGTGCGGGTGACGTCCGGGCTGAGCGAGGCCCGCCCCGTCGACCTGGTCGCCGTCCGTCTCGGCGACACGATCCTGGTGGTGGCGAGCGCGGGAGCCGGCACCGACGACGACGAGCTGGCCAGGACGGTCCTCGCCCGCGCGGTGGTCAAGATTGCCCGCACACGGGCTCGCTGAGCGCCGCCCGTACCCGCGGACGTCGGCCCTGGATCTGTCGGCCCTGGATCTGTCGGCACCTGGAGAGGTCGGCGCTGGAGAGGTCGGCGCTGGAGCTGTGGGCGCTGGAGCTGTGGGCGCTGGAGCTGCGGGCGCTGGAGCTGCGGGCGCTGGGGACGAGGAAGGCCCCCGAGCACTGCGCGCCGCGCACGGCGTGCGCCGGCTGGACTGGCCGGCGGCTCGGGGGCCCGGTGGCTGCCTGGGATTCGCCGCCGCCCCGTCGGGCGGACCGGTGGCGAGCCACACAGCGTCCTCTGCTCGAGGGGCGGCTAGCTGGCAGCCACCTCACGTGTCCGAGAACTATGCAACTCTGGACCACCTCCCTCCTCGTGTACCGGTGACAGTACGTGGGCGCCGAAGCTGCCGCAAAGCGTTTCGCCGACGGCTCACACGCCGGCCGCCGCGTGCACCCGGGCCGTCGTCGCGGGGTCGGTCCGCAGCGACTTGCCGTCCAGCGTGGTGACCGCGGCGGCGACCCGGATGCTGGACACCAGCCAGACTCCGTCGGCGGCGTGCAGGTCCTCCGGGGCGGCCCGGCGGATCTCGGTGCCGAAGCCGTGCCCGGCGGCGCGGGCGAACAGGGCGCGCACGGTGACGCTGTCGAGGACGCCGAGCGGGCGGGGCGGCGGAGTCTGCAGCACCCGGCCGGTCAGCCACACGACGCTCGCCGTCGGTGCCTCCAGCACCTGGCCGTCCACCGAGACGAAGATCGCGTCCTCCGCACCGGTGCTCCTGGCGTACCGCAGAGCCGCCATGTTCACCGCGTACGACGTGGCCTTGACCCCGCCGAGCAGCCACGGCGCCTCGACGGTGGCGTCGGCGGTGAGCCCGCGGCTCAGCGTCACCGCGCGCACCCCCTCGGCGCGCTGCCGGAGGTGCTCGGCCGGGACGGGGGAGAGGACCGCGAAGCCGGTCGGACGCCCGTCGTCGCCCTCGACGCCGCGGGTCAGAACCAGCCGTAGCACCGCCTCGCCGGTTCGGTCCCAGGCGGCGAGCAGCAGGCCGGTCAGGTCCCGCCACGCCGCCGCGTCCGTGGCCGGCAGGTCGAGGGCGGCGGCCGAGCAGGCCAGCCGCTCGAGATGCTCGTCGAAGCCGTCCAGCGTGGCCAGCCGGTTCGCGCCCGCGACCGCATCCCGTCCGACCGCGGTGGGAGCGCGCACCCGGATCGACTCGAAACAGCCGTCGCCGCGCAGCACCCCGAGGTCTTCTGCGCGCAGCAGCGGTGCGGTCGGGTCGACGAGGCCGGCGCCGAGGACGCCGAGAAGGCGGCTGGTGGTCACCCGCCGGAGCCTACGGCGGGCCGCAGGTCGGTGACCGCGAGCCTCCACGTCGAAGGACACGGTCGCTGCCGGTCTGCCGTCGGGTCAGGGGGGAGGCGCAGTCGGCAGACGACCGGTCGAGCGGCGGGGTGTGGCTGCGAGGTGAGACCCGGGGGCGGGGTGCAGCGTGGTTGTCGAGCGCGCCGTTACGCGGTCCGGGCGGCGCCGCCGTCGGGCTCGATGCCGTGGCGGCGCAGCACCTCCCGCAGCCGCTCGACGTCGTGATGCAGTCGCTCGTTCTCCGCGATCACCGCTTGGAGATCGACGCCGGCCGTCCACTCGTGCTCGCGTCGTGTCCAGTCGGCAAGCAGCCGCTTTTCCTGGTCGCGCAGGGCCGCGGCCGTGTCGAAGTCCCCCTCGTCGATCGCGGACTCCTTCCGCCGCCGCACCTCGGCCATCTTCTCCTCGCGGTCGCGGAGATCGGCGGGCACGGTCATGCGGACCAGCCGCGTACGCGCCCCTGCCTGCTCGCTGCCGCCGTCCGTCATGCCGGTCAACAACCGCGGCACCTGCTCGCGAACCCGGCCGAGGTCGACGCCGAGCCCGACCAGCACCCGGGCGGCGACGCCCTGGCCCTCGCGGACCAGGCCGAGCAGGATGTGCTCGGTGCCGACGTAGTTGTGGCCGAGCCGCAACGCCTCGCGCAGCGACAGGTCCAGCACCTTCTTCGCCCGCGGCGTGAACGGGATGTGGCCGGTCGGGGTGATCTGGCCCACGCCGATGATCTCCACGACCCGGGCGCGGACCGCCTCGAGGGAGATGCCGAGCGACTCCATCGCCCTGGCGGCGACCCCCTCGCCTTCGCCGATCAGGCCGAGCAGGAGGTGCTCGGTGCCGATGTAGTTGTGGTTCTGCAGCCGGGCCTCGTCCTGGGCGAGCTGGATGCTCCGCCTCGCTCGGCCCGTGAGGCGCTCGAACTTGCCCCTCGGCCGCGTCCGTCGCT
>DASPYH010000034.1:0-5027 GCA_035636875.1 Mycobacteriales bacterium
CGTTCAGCAGCCTGGCCTCGATCTCGCCGACCGTGTCCGGGCCCAGCAGCCCGGACAGGTAGCCGAGGCTGCCGAGCACGGCCAGGAACAGCGGCGGCAGCGACAGCAGCTGCCAGAAGGCCGCCTCGGCGGACAGGCCGAGCAGCCGGTCGCCCCAGGCCTTGACCAGCGTCCGGCGCACGAGGTTGACGTGCCGCTGTCTAGCCACCGGCCTCGCCGCCTCGCGGACCGCCGCCACCGCGCGACGCGGCCGGCGGTAGCCACGCCTGAAGGCGCGGCGGACCGCGGCAACACCCGACACGGCCGGTCGCCGACGGGTCAGCGGGTGACGGGTCGCGGTCATCACCTGAAGTGTGCCCGGCCGACGTGCGCCGGACACCGGCCGGGGCGGTCGGCGCGCCGGGCCTCGAGCGCACGAACCGGCGCCGGTAGGGTGGCCGAGGCCCTCGTCGGGGACGTCCCCGCCGGGGGTGCTCGCTGTCCCGGGCTCGTTCGGAGCCCGGGTCCGGGCGCCGGGACGATCTCGAGGGGGAGCGTGACCACCGCGCAGACCGCGCCGCCGGAGGGGTTCCGCTCGCCGCCACTGCGGACCTGGCAGCGCCGGGCGCTGTCGGCGTACCTGCTGCGCCGGCCGGGCGACTTCCTCGCGGTGGCGACGCCGGGCGCCGGCAAGACGGCCTTCGCGCTCCGGGTCGCCGCCGAGTTGCTCGCCGAGCGCACGGTCGCGGCGGTCACCGTCGTCACCCCGACCGAGCACCTGAAGACCCAGTGGGCGGTGGCCGCAGCCGGGCTCGGCATCGCGCTCGACCCGACCTTCCGCAACGCCGACGGTGCCACCGCGCGTGACTTTCGCGGCGCCGTCGTCACCTACGCGCAGGTCGCCGCCGCTCCCGCGCTGCACCGCGCCCGGACCGCCGCCCGCCGGACGCTGGTCGTGCTGGACGAGGTCCACCACGCCGGGGACGCGCTGTCCTGGGGCGACGCGGTGCGGGAGGCGTTCACCCCGGCCGCGCGACGGCTGGCGCTGACCGGCACGCCGTTCCGGTCGGACGAGAACGGCATCCCGTTCGTCCGGTACGAGCCGGAGCCGGGCGGGGCGCTGCGCTCCGTCGCCGACCACGCGTACGGATACGGCGAGGCGCTGCGCGACGGCGTAGTCCGGCCGGTGATCTTCCTCGCGTACTCGGGCGAGGCCCGCTGGCGCACCCGGGCCGGCGAGGAGCTGTCCGCGCGGCTCGGCGAGCCCGGCGCGGCCGAGCACGTGGCGCGGGCCTGGCGGACCGCGCTCGACCCGGCGGGTGACTGGGTGCCTGCGGTGCTGGCCGCGGCCGACACCCGGTTGGCGCAGGTGCGCGCCGGTGGGATGCCGGACGCGGCCGGCCTCGTGATCGCGAGCGACCAGGCGGCGGCCCGGGCGTACGCGGGCCGGCTGCGGGAGATCACCGGCGAGCGACCGGTGCTGGTGCTCTCCGACGACCGCGGCTCGAGCGCGCGGATCTCCGAGTTCGCCGCGTCGTCGGCACGCTGGATGGTCGCGGTGCGGATGGTGAGCGAGGGTGTGGACGTACCTCGCCTCGCCGTCGGGGTGTACGCGACCAGCGCCTCGACCCCGCTGTTCTTCGCGCAGGCGGTGGGCCGGTTCGTGCGGACGCGGCGGGCGGGGGAGACCGCGTCGGTGTTCCTGCCGTCGGTGCCGCCGCTGCTGCGGCTCGCCGGCGAGCTGGAGGCGGTACGGGACCACGTGCTCGGTCGGTCGAGCTCGTCCGAGGACGGCGACGGCGGGTGGGACGACGACCTGCTCGCGGCTGCGCAGGCCCGCCGGGACGAGCCGGGGGAGGACGAGCGGGCGTTCGTCTCGCTGGGCGCGTCCGCACACCTGGACCAGGTGATCTTCGACGGGGCGTCGTTCGGCACCGGCGCGACGCCGGGCACCGCCGAGGAGGAGGAGTACCTGGGGCTTCCCGGGCTGCTCGAACCGGAGCAGGTCGCCCTGTTGCTGCGGCAGCGGCAGGCGCGGCAGGTCGCCGAGGAGAGGCGGCGGGGTCGTTCGACGTCGCCGGCCGCCGGGCCGCCCCGAGCGGGGGATCAGCTCGGGGCGGGTCAGCTCGGGGCGGGTCAGCTCGGGCCGGGTCAGCTCGGGCCGGGTCAGGTCGGGCCAGCGGGGCCGGCCGGGGCGGTGCCGGCGCACGAGCGCCGCGCCGCGCTGCGCCGGCAGCTCAATGCGCTGGTCGCGGCCCAGCACCACCGCACCGGCCGGCCGCACGGCACGATCCACGCCGAGCTCCGGCGGGCCTGCGGCGGCCCTCCGACCGCGGTCGCCAGCGTCGCCGAGCTGGAGCAGCGGATCGCCACCCTCCAGTCCTGGTGACGTGCGGTGGTGACGTGCAGTCCGGTGACGTGCGGTCCTGGTGATGCTCGGACAGGTCGGCTTGGCGTTGGTGCGTCGACCATCGGCAGGTGGACCTTGGGTCGCCGACGCGATAGCATCGCCCGGTAGGCCGGTATTGGATGCTTTCGGATGGGTTTGATGGCAGACGGATTTTCGGTCGAGGCCGGCATGCTCAAGGTGCTTGCCGGTCAGTTGACGTCGATCGGCCAGACGGTGTCCGGCGCCCAGGACGGGCTGGACGGCCTCGGCGACGGCCAGACCGGCGACGGCGGCCTCGCCGCGGCGGTACACGGCTTCCGACACGAGTGGAGCTACTCGCTGACGAAGATCGGCGAGACCGCACGGGTCGTGGCGGAGAAGGCGGGCGCGGCCGCCGAGGGCTACCAGCGGACCGACCAGGCCGTCGCGGACGCGGCCGCGGGTCGCCCGTGACGAGGCCGGCGCCGCCGTCCGCGCTCGTCGGGGTGGATCCGGCCGCGCCACGGCCCGCGCTCGGTTTCCGCCTGGACGTGCCGGACGAGTACACGGTGCTCGACCTCGACCCGGCCACCTCCGACGCCTCGCTCGAGCGGCTGCTCGACGAGCGAGGTGCGGCGGTCGTCGGTGCGGCACGGCAACGCGTGCGGGGCCGGCAGGTGCTGCGACAGGTCGTGGCCGACCACCGGAAGGCCGGCGTGTTCCTCGCCGCGTACCTGGCCGGCGCCGGAGCCTCGCCGGGCGAGATCGTCGGTGCCGGGCTGACGCTGGCCTGGCGCCGGTTCGCGGGCGGCGTCGACCTCGACGCCCTGGCCGCCTTCTTCCAGGAGAACGACCCGCAGCCGGGGGAGGACCGCGCGCCGACTGACGTGCTGCGCGTCCGGTTGCCGTGCGGAGAGGCGGTCCGGGTCGTCAACCGTCAGCTTGCGCCGGTTCCGCTGACGTCGCGCGGGCGTGAGGTCGTGGTCGTCCAGCACCTCGTGCCGGTGCCCCAGCCGGCGTCCGACTGGCTGGCGGTGCTGACCGCGTCGACCCCCGACGTGGAGGGCGCGAGGGATTTCATCGACTTCGCCGGCCGGGTGGTCTGGACGTTGGAGTTCCTCGACGGCGAGGGCCGGCCGGTGAGCGAGGCGGGGCGGGCAGGGACGGGTCAGCCCTCGGTGACCACCTCGACCGCGACGGCGCGGAGGGCTACGTCGTAGCGCCGCGAGTGGTGCCCGCAGAAGAGGAGGTCGCTGCCGCCGGAGAGGACGACCCGGGTGGTGGCACGGGCGCCGCAGCGGTCGCAGCGGTCGGCGGCGGTGAGGGTGGGGGTCACGCTGTCCGGGATCAGGGTCGGAGTCATCAGGGCTCTCCCCTCTCGGCGGGCGCCCGCCCACTGACCGGGCTCGGCACCTGTGTCTCCACGATGCCTCGACATTGTTCCCGCGGTGTTACGACCGGATACCTGTCCTCAAGACGCTCCGCACAGCGGCGACAGCCGTCCAGTCCGGTCGGGCGAGCTCCTGTCATGCTCCGTGGCGGCGGAGTCGCCGTCTCGGCGACGACCCGGGCACACGACAACGGCCGCCGGAAGACTCCCGGCGGCCGCTGCGGGTCGTGCGTCTATGGCTGGTCAGTCTCGTCGTCGTCCGCCGCGACGACCTCGACCGCCACCTCGCGGATCGCGGTCTCGTACTCCCGTGCATGGTGGCCGCAGAAGACCAGGTCACCGCCGCCCGCGAGGACGACACGAACCTTGGCCTGGGCACGACACCGGTCGCAGCGGTCGCCGGCCGAGGGAGGCGCGAGGGATGTCGTGGGCGTCAGTGTCGGCGTCACGGCGTTCCGTTCGAGTTGTCGGTCACGTCGGCGGCAACTACCGACGATCCCACCTCGTTCCCGTATTCAGCCCGCCGCGAACACGAGAGACGCACCTCGCACCCCCGCGACCGCCGAGGTCCGGGTCGCCCGACGTGTGCGACGCGGCGTCATCACCACGGTGCGAGAACGTCTCGTGACAGGCGGTCCCGCTATCCGGGGGGGTATGGCGGGCCCGCTCCCCCGTCACGTACGCCATCCTGGCGCGTCGAAGGTGGCAGCGGCCCGTTCCGGTGTCCCCCCGACCGGGACGGGTCGCCTCCGGCCTGACGCCCCAAGCCGGCGCTCGAGCCGCGGTCTGTCGAATCAGAAGGCGAAACCGCTCAGTCCAGGTAGTCGCGCACTAGGGACGACTCAACACTGTGCCTGACCTGCGGTTATGCGTAATCCGGGCGAGCGTCCCGGGGTGCGATATCCCGGACTGAGCCGGCCAGCCACAGGCGGCCCCCGGCAGCGATGCCACGCCAGCCGGGGACCTCGACGGGACGGAGCCCCGCCGTGAACGACAGCATCCCACCCGGCACACCCCCGAAGCTGACCACGTCCGCGACCCGGGCGATGGTCTCCACGATGATCGTCGACGCGGTCGGCGTGCCGACCATGACCCCGCTCGCGGCGGGCGTGCTCGCCGACGCCGTGGACGCCGCGACGTGGGCGGCGCTCGGCCCACGCCTCCTCGAACGTCAGCCCGGGCCGGTTGGACAGCTGCGTGTTGACGCTCACCGTCGCCGCGTCGTGCCCCGCGGTGCAGCGCAGGACGACGCTGACGAACCGGTTGCCGTCCATCGTCTGCCGAGCCCGC
>DASPYH010000035.1:0-2122 GCA_035636875.1 Mycobacteriales bacterium
GCCGGCGCCCGGGGTCGATGCGCGCTGTCCGCAGGTCGGTGCCCGCCCCCGCCGATCTCGGCGTCGGGCTCGCCCGGGTGCCCGAGGGTGCCCCGCTCGAGCTGGACCTGCGGCTGGAGTCGGTCGTCGAGGGCGTGCTGGTCTCCGGCACCGTGACCGCACCGGTGACCGGCGAGTGCGCGCGCTGCCTCAACCCGGTGACCGACGGGCTCAAGGTCGACGTGCAGGAGCTGTTCGCCTACCCCGACAGCGCGACCGAGGAGACCACGGACGAGGGCGAGGTGAGCCGTCTCGTCGGCGACCTGATCGACCTCGAGCCGGTCGTGCGCGACACCCTCGTGCTCGCCCTGCCGCTGTCCCCGCTGTGCCGGGAGGACTGCCGCGGCCTGTGCCCGAGCTGCGGGCTGCGGTACGACGACCTGCCCGAAGACCACACCCACACCACGACCGACCCCCGTTGGGCCGCGCTGCGGCGCTTCGGCGGCAGCACCGAGAGTCAGGAGTAGCCAGTGGCCGTCCCGAAGCGCCGCATGTCGCGGAGCAACACCAGGTCCCGCCGGGCGCGGTGGAAGGCCTCCGCGCCGACCCTGGTCCGCTGCGAGAACAGGGCCTGCGGCAGGCCGAAGCTGCCCCACACGGTGTGCCCGGTGTGCGGAACGTACGACGGCCGGCAGGTCCTGCCGGTCTGAGCGTCGCGGCCCCTGAACGCGTGAGCGGAGGCCCGCGACCGACCCAGGACCCGTCCTCGCTCGAGGACGCGCTCGGCGTCACCCTCGACGCCGAGCTGCTCGCCCGTGCCCTCACCCACCGCTCGTACGCCTACGAGAACGGCGGCCTGCCCACCAACGAGCGGCTGGAGTTCCTCGGCGACGCGGTCCTCGGCGTGGTCGTCACGCACGCGCTCTACTCGGGCCACCCGGACCTGCCGGAGGGGCAGCTGGCGAAGCTGCGCGCCTCGGTGGTCAACATGCGGGCGCTGGCAGAGGTGGCCCGCGGGCTCGGGCCGGCCGGGCTGGGGGCTTACGTCCGGCTCGGTCGCGGCGAGGAGGTCACCGGCGGCCGGGACAAGGCCAGCATCCTCGCCGACACGCTGGAGGCCCTGCTGGGCGCCGTTTACCTCGAGCACGGCCTCGCGGTCGCGAGCGAGGTCGTGCACAGGCTGTTCGACCCGGTGCTCGCGGACGCGGCGCAGCGCGGCGCCGGGCTGGACTGGAAGACCTCGCTGCAGGAGCTCACCGCGACGCTCGGCCTCGGCGTCCCGGAGTACGCGGTCAGCGAGGCGGGCCCGGACCACGCGAAGTCGTTCACCGCGATGGCCCGCGTCGGCGGCGAGTCGTTCGGCAGCGGGGCCGGCCGCAGCAAGAAGGAGGCCGAGCAGAAGGCGGCCGAGTCCGCCTGGACCGCGCTGCAGGATCGCATCCCGACCAACTCCGACTGAACCGGACACAGGTCGGCGGCGATCAGGCCGTGTTACGCCACCTGACATGCCCCTCCGGCCCGGCCGCATACCGTGGTGCGGTGCCGGAGCTGCCCGAGGTCGAAGTGGTCCGTCGCGGCCTGGAGCGGTGTGCGGTGGGCAGGACCGTCGCGGACGCCGAGGTTCGCCACCCGAGGGCGGTACGCCGGCACCTGGCCGGCCCGGACGACCTGGTGGCACGACTGGGCGACCGGACGGTGCTGGCCGCGCGCCGGCGGGGCAAGTACCTGTGGCTGCCGCTGTCCGCCCCCGGCATCCCCGAGGAGCCGAGCGGCGAGGCGCTGCTCGCTCACCTCGGCATGAGCGGCCAGCTGCTGCTCACCCCGGCAGGCGAGCCGACGGGACCGCACCTGCGCGCCCGGGTCACCTTCACCGACGACGGCCCCGAGCTGCGCTATGTCGACCAGCGCACCTTCGGTGGCCTCTCCGTCGAGCCGCTGGCCGGGGACGTGCCGGCCGTCGTCGCGCACATCGCCCGCGACCCGCTGGACCCGGCCTTCGACGAGGCCGCCTTCGCGGCCGGGCTCAAGCGGCGGCGGACCGGCGTGAAGCGCGCGTTGCTGGACCAGTCGCTGGTCTCCGGGATCGGCAACATCTACGCGGACGAGGCGCTGTGGCGGGCGAGGCTGCACTACGCACGGCCGA
>DASPYH010000036.1:0-5825 GCA_035636875.1 Mycobacteriales bacterium
TGCTCACCGGCGCGCAGCGCGACCTGGCCGAGGCCGGCGCCGTGTCCGGGGGGGTCGAGGTCCGCGTCGACGGGGAGACGGTGACCGTCGCGGCACCGGACGCGCCCGGCCTGCTCAGCCGCACCGCGGGGGTGCTGGCGCTACACCAGCTCGACGTCCGCGCGGCGACCGTGGCGACGGTCGGGGCGACGGCCGTCGACGTCTTCACCGTGTCCCCGCGGTTCGGCCGGGGCCCGGAGCCGGCGCTGCTGCGCGCCGACGTCACCCGCGCGCTGGCCGGCTCGCTGCCGCTCGGCGACCGGCTGGCGGCCACCGAGCGCGCGTACGGCACCGGCGACGGGCCGCCGCCGCGGGTGCTGTGGTTCGACGGCGCCGCGACGGGCGCCACCGTGCTCGAACTCCGCGCCTCCGACGCCGCCGGCCTGCTGCACCGGGTGACCGCCGCGCTGGAGCGCTGCGGCCTGGACGTGCGCGCCGCCCGGGTGAGCACGCTGGGCGGGGCGGTGGTCGACGCGTTCTACGTCGCGGGCCCGGACGGCCGGCCGGTGGGCGACCCCGAGCTGCGCCGCCGGGTCTCGGCCGAGCTGCTCGCCGCCGCGCAGGTCAGCCCGGCAGTTGGAAGGTCGGCGTGAGCACGGCACGCGCCAGCGTGTGGAAGGCCAGGTTGTAGGCGACGGTGGCGGGCGTCGCGTCCGCGTCGACGCCGAGCTTGTCCTGGTCGACGGCGTGAACCGCGAAGACGTACCGGTGCGGACGGTCGCCGGGAGGAGGGGCGGCGCCGCCGTACGCCCGCGGGCCGAAGTCGTTGCGGACGTGGAATGAGCCCTCGGGCAGGCCGCCGTCGTCGCTGCCGGCGCCCGAGGGCAGCTCGACCACCGAGACCGGGACGTCGACGGCCGTCCAGTGCCAGTAGCCGGACGGGGTGGGCGCGTCCGGGTCGAAGCACGACACGACGACGCTGCGGGTCTGCGCCGGAAAGCCGGACCACCGAAGCTGCGGCGAGACGTTCTCGCCGCCGACGGAGTCGTGCGCGTGCCGGGCCGGCATCGCCGTGCCGTCGGACACCTCGCCGCTGGTCACGGTGAAGGACGGCACGGCGGGGAGCAGGTCGTACGGGAACGGGGCGACCGGGCGGTCGAGCGTCATGACTCCTCCTCGTGAGCGACTCCGCTCAGGCCGGTCAGCCTAGTCGGGCCTCCCACCGGCCGCGCGGGGTCGACCTGTGCCCTGCGCGGCCCTGGTCGCGGCGCACCGTCAAGATCGGCGAACCGCGAGGGCGATCGAGCCGGCCGGTAGGCTGGACCGGTGTTCGACACGCTCTCCGACCGGCTCTCCGCCGTCTTCACCACCCTCCGCGGCAAGGGCCGGCTGTCCGACGCCGACATCGACGCCACTGCGAGAGAGATCCGCATCGCGCTGCTCGAGGCGGACGTCGCGCTGCCGGTGGTCAAGGCGTTCGTCGGCGCGGTCAAGGAGCGGGCCCGCGGCGAGGAGGTCTCCCGCGCGCTGAACCCGGCCCAGCAGGTCATCCAGATCGTCAACGAGGAGCTGATCGGCGTCCTCGGCGGTGCGACCCGCCGGCTCCGGCTGGCCAAGCAGCCGCCCACCGTGATCATGCTCGCGGGCCTGCAGGGCTCGGGCAAGACCACGCTGGCCGCCAAGCTGGGCCAGTGGCTGCGCTCGCAGGGACACACACCGCTGCTCGTCGCGGCCGACCTGCAGCGGCCGAACGCGGTCACCCAGCTGCAGGTGGTGGGACGGCAGGCCGGCGTGGACGTGTTCGCCCCCGAGCCGGGCAACGGCGTCGGCGACCCGGTGGACGTGGCCCGCCGCTCGATGGTGGAGGCCGCCCGCACCCAACACGACGTCGTCGTCGTGGACACCGCCGGCCGGCTCGGCGTCGACGCGCAGATGATGGCGCAGGCGGCGGCGATCCGGGACGCGGTGCAGCCGGACGAGACGCTGTTCGTGGTCGACGCGATGATCGGCCAGGACGCGGTGACCACCGCGCAGGCGTTCCGGGACGGCGTCGGCTTCTCCGGCGTCGTGCTCACCAAGCTGGACGGCGACGCCCGGGGCGGCGCGGCGCTCTCGGTCCGGTACGTGACCGGCCAGCCGATCCTGTTCGCCTCCACCGGCGAGAAGCTGGCCGACTTCGACGTCTTCCACCCCGAGCGGATGGCCTCCCGCATCCTCGGCATGGGCGACATGCTCACCCTCATCGAGCAGGCGCAGCGGACCTTCGACGAGGACGAGGCCGAGCGGATGGCGGGCAAGCTCGCGTCCGGCAACGACTTCACCCTCGAGGACTTCCTCGAGCAGATGATGGCGGTCCGGCGGATGGGCCCGATCTCGAACCTGCTCGGGATGCTGCCCGGCATGGGGCAGATCAGGGAGCAGATCGAGTCGATCGACGAGCGGGACCTGGACCGGACCGCGGCGATCATCCGGTCGATGACGCCGGCCGAGCGGCACGATCCGAAGATCATCAACGGGTCCCGGCGGGCCCGGATCGCCCGCGGCTCCGGCGTCGCGGTCAGCGACGTGAACGGGCTGGTCGACCGGTTCTTCGAGGCGCGCAAGATGATGCGGCAGATGGCCGGCTCGATGGGCCTGCCGGGCATGCGGCGACCGGCGACCAAGGGCAAGGGCAAGAAGGGCAAGAAGGGCCAGAAGGTGAAGGGCCGGGGCCCGACGCCGCCGAAGGTCCGCGGCGGGATGCCGGCGCTGCCACCCGGTGCGCTCAACCAGCTGCCGCCCGGCATGCAGATGCCGGACCTGTCCAAGCTCGACCTGCCGAAGGGCCGCTGACCAGCCCGACGCCGGGGCCATGTCCGCCGCCGCCCGTAGCGGTGGCCGCCCCGTCGATCGCGTCGGCATGCTGGCCCGCGGCGGAGGCTGCTGGCGCCGCCGCCGCGACCGTGCGGGGCGCGTTGGCGCGCCGGCTCGTGACCAGGCGGTCGCGGCACAGCGTGCCGGAACGAGGCGTGCCCAAGGTGATCGAGCGATCAGGCGATCGTCCGCCACCGCGAGACCGACCGGCGGCCCACGCGGGTTCCGCATTTCGCCATGATGGACGGTCATGACGAGGATCGCTGCGGAGGTAGCCGCCGCGCTGGCGGACCGAACCGCGGTGGTGGCGCTGGAGAGCACGCTGCTCGCGCACGGGTTGCCGCCCGGGCGCAATCGGGAGCTGGCCACCCGGCTGGAGGACACGGTCCGCCTGGCCGGGGCGGTGCCCGCGACGGTCGCGGTGCTCGACGGGTCGCCGGTGGTGGGGCTCTCCGCCGCCGAACTGGACCGGGTCTGCGATCCGGCCGCGGGCATGGTGAAGCTGTCCCGGCGCGACCTAGGTCCGGCGGTGGCGCTGCACCGGGACGGCGCGACGACGGTCGCGGCGACCGCGGCGCTCGCGGCGGAGTGCGGGATCGCCGTCTTCGCCACCGGTGGCCTCGGCGGCGTGCACCGGGACGCCGCCACGTCCTGGGACGTGTCCGCCGACCTGGACGTCCTGGCCGGGACACCGATGCTCGTCGTCTGCTCGGGCGTGAAGTCGGTGCTGGACGTCGGAGCGAGCCTGGAGGCGCTGGAGACCCGGTCGGTGCCGGTGCTCGGCTACCGGACGGACCGCTTCCCGGCGTTCTACCTGCGCGAGTCGGAGCATCCCGTGCCATGGCGGGTGGACACGCCGGAGCAGGCCGCCGCCGTGGTCGTGGCGCACCGCGGGTCCGTGGCTGGCGCGGCCGCGGTGGTGCTGGCCAACCCGGTGCCGGTGGAGGCGGAGGTGCCGCGGGCGATGCACGACCGGCTGCTCGCCGACGGGCTGGCGCTGCTGGCCGATCGGGGGGTACGCGGCAAGGATGTGACACCGGCGCTGCTGGCGGACTTCCAGCGGCGCAGCGGCGGGGCCGGCTTGAGAGCAAACGAGGCTCTCGTGCTGTCGAACGCCGGGCTCGCGGCCGAGGTGGCAGTCGTGCTCACCACCGCCCCGTCGGGTCGGCGGCCAGGCGGCGCGGACAGGATCGGCAGGCTCCGGTGAGCCCACCGGCGGAGCGGATCGTGGTGGTCGGCGACGCCGGGCTGGACGTCGTGGTGAGATCCGACTCGTGGCCAGCGGCCGGGAGTGACGCGCGGGCCACGATCACCGTCGAGCCCGGGGGTGCCGGAGCGAACACGGCCGCCTGGCTGGCCGCACTCGGCGGCGACCCGCTGCTGCTCGCC
The DNA here is from genome assembly GCA_035636875.1 of Mycobacteriales bacterium. GTDB lineage: Bacteria > Actinomycetota > Actinomycetes > Mycobacteriales > CADCTP01 > CADCTP01. The sequence continues at coordinate 4,222 of DASPYH010000036.1, forward strand.
AGGGTGGGGGCGGACCCGGCCGCCGCACAGGTGCGCGGCAGCCTTGCCGCCGCCGGCGTACGGACCGCGCTGACCGTGGACCCGGACGCGGCGACCTGCTGCGTCGTCGTTCTCGTCGACCCGACCGGCCAGCGGACGATGCTCGCCGACCGCGGCGCCGCGGCCCGGTTCTCGCCCGCCGACGTCGGCATGACCGTGCTGGCCGGCGCTCGGCACCTGCACCTGTCCGGCTACGTGTTGCTCGACCCGTCGTCCCGGCCCGGAGGGCTCGCGGCGCTGATCGCGGCCAGGGACGCCGGCCTGACCACCTCCGTCGACCCGCAGGCCGCCGCACTGCTCGCCGACCCGACCGGGTTTCTCGACGCGGTCCGCGGGGCTGACCTGCTGCTGCCCAGCTCGGCGGAACTCGCCGCGCTCACCGGCTCGACCGACCCCGGCTCGGCGGCCGGGCTGCTGGACGTGGTCGGCGCGGTCGCGGTGACCGCGGGGGAGCGGGGCGCGACCTGGGTGGGTCCGGGGATCAGCACGACAGTCCCCGCGGTACGGATCGAGCCGGTCGACACGACCGGAGCCGGGGACGCGTTCGACGCCGGGCTGCTCCTCGCGTGGCTGGCCGGCGCGTCCCCGGCCGAGGCGCTGCGGGCGGGCGCCGACGCCGGCGCGCGAGCCGTCTGCCGGGTCGGCGCCCGACCGGCCCGGTAGGGTCCGGGCCCGTGGTGTCCGGCGGGCGGCGATCGGGGTGACCCCTCGCCTGCACGTACGCGGCGTCGTGCTGCCCGAGGGCGAGCACCGCGATCTCTACGTCGTCGACGGGCGGCTGACGTACGAGCCGGTCCGGGACGCCCAGACGGTGGCGACCGGCTGCTGGGTGCTGCCCGGGCTGGTCGACTGCCACTGCCACGTCGGCATGCAGCCCGGCTCCTTCGCCGACTCCGACGGGATGCTCGCCGAGCAGGCGGGCGCCGACCTGGACGCCGGCGCGCTGCTGCTGCGGGACGCCGGCTCGCCGGTCGACAACCGGTCGGTGCAGGCGCGCGACGACCTGCCCCGGCTGGTCCGGGCCGGTCGGCATCTGGCCCGCACCAGGCGCTACCTGCGCGACGTCGGCGTGGAGGTCGAGCCGGAGGAGCTGGTCGCGGCGGTCGAGGTGCAGGCCGCGGCCGGGGACGGGTGGGTCAAGCTGGTCGGGGACTGGATCGACCGCTCGGTGGGCGACCTCGCACCGCTCTGGCCGGCCGACGTGCTCGCCGCCGCCGTCGGCCGGGCGCACGAGCTCGGCGTGCGGGTCGCCGTGCACGCCTTCGGCGAGGACGCGCTTGCGGACCTCGTGGCCGCCGGCGTGGACACGATCGAGCACGCCACCGGACTGTCCGGCCCGCTGGTCGACGAGGTGGCCCGGCGCGGCATCCGGATCACCCCCACCCTGCTCAACGTCGATACGTTCCCGTCGATCGCGGCGTCGGCGACGAGGTTCCCCCGCTACGCCTCGCACATGCTGACCCTGCACCGCGACTCGCGGCAGCGGGTCCGCGAGGCGTACGAGGCCGGCGTGCGGCTGCTGGTCGGCAGCGACGCCGGCGGGTCGCTGCCGCACGGGCTGGTGG
>DASPYH010000037.1:0-2947 GCA_035636875.1 Mycobacteriales bacterium
CAAGATCGGCCCGTCCTACCCGGTCGCCAAACCGATCGCGGACCGCGTCCCGCAACTTCCCAACGACCCCGAGTCGCTGGTCAAGCTGGACGGTGCCATCAAGGTGATCGGGGGTGTCGCGCTGGTCTTCGGCCCGTTCGCCCGGCCCGCGGCGCTGCTGCTCGCCGGTAGCCTGGTGCCCACGACGCTCGCCGGGCACCGGTTCTGGGAGACCACGGACCCGGACCAGCGGGTCAGTGACCGGGTCGAGTTCTTCAAGAACGTCAGCCTGACCGGCGGGCTGCTGCTCGCCGCGCTGGACACCGGGGGCCGGCCCTCCGTGCCGTGGATGGCGAGCAAGGCCGTGCACGGTGCCGCCGAGACCGTCGGCGAGGCCGCCGAGTCGGTCGGCGGCGCCGTGACCGGCGCGGTCGGCACCGTCGCCGGCGCCGCCGGGGCGCTCGGCGGCGCCGTCGCGCACGGGACGGGCCGGGCGCGCGGTCGCTCGGCCAGGCGCGCGGGCAAGGCGGCGAAAGCCGCGGAGAAGGCGAAGGGCAAGGCGGCGAAGGCCGCGGAGAAGGCGAAGGGCAGGGCCGCCAGGGCAGCCGACGAGGCGAGAGGCCGGGCGGCCAGGGCAGCCGAGGAGGCGAGAGGCCGGGCGGCCAGGGCAGCCGAGGAGGCGAAGGGCCGGGCCGCGAAGTCCGCGCTGGTCGCCGGTGTCGTCGCCAAGGGTGCCGCGGCGGCGAGCAAGGGCGGTGCCCGGTCGGCGAAGGAGAGATTCGCCGCGGCCGTCTCCCACTGACCGACCGGATCTCGACCCCGCCGCGGCGGCGGGCGACCCGGCATCGGCGGTCCCAGCTGCGGCCTTAGGCTGACCGGGTGCCCTTCGCTCGCCCCTCCGCGGCGCTGGTCCGCCGGCTGGCGGTCGCGTCGGTCGTGGCCAACACCGCGATCGTGGTGACCGGCGGAGCGGTCCGGCTCACCGACTCCGGGCTCGGGTGCCCGACCTGGCCCCGCTGCACGGCCGGGTCGTACACGCCAACCGCGGCGTACGCACAGCATGGGCTGATCGAGTTCGGCAACCGGATGCTCACCTTCGTGCTCGGGCTGGTCGCGCTGGCGACCCTGGTGGCGGTGCTGCTGCGAGGGCGGCGGTCGCTGCGTCCGCTGGCGGTCGCCGCGTTCCTCGGCATCCCGGCGCAGGCCGTGCTCGGCGGGATCACCGTCCGCACCGGCCTGAACCCGTGGACGGTGGCCGGGCACTTCCTGCTGTCGATGGTGATCCTCGCGGTGACGGTCGCGCTCGCCTGGCGCGCGGCACGTCCCGACGACGGTCCGCCGACACGCGTGCTCGGCCGCGAGCTGACCCTGCTGATCGGCGTGCTGACCGCGGTGACCGCGGCGGTGCTGGTCCTCGGCACCGTGGTGACCGGCAGCGGCCCGCACGCCGGCGACGCCGCGGCCGCTCGAACCGGCTTCGATCCGGCAACCGTCGCCCAGTTGCACGCCGACGCCGTGATGCTGCTGGTCGGGCTGAGCGCCGCGACGGTGCTGGCGCTGCGGGCGGTCGGCGCGCCGCGGCCGGTGCGGCGGGCGGCCCTGGCGCTTCTCGCGGCCGAGCTCGCGCAGGGATTCGTCGGCTTCGTGCAGTACTTCGCCGGCCTGCCGGTGCTCCTCGTCGGCGCGCACCTGCTCGGCGCGTGCCTGGTCTGGATCGCCGCGGTCCGCCTGCTGCTCACGACCCGGCAGCGGGCTCCCGTCGGCTCGCCGGAGCCGGCCGCCCGACCCGAGTATGCCGCCACCTGACCGGCGGGCCGCCCGGACGCGCCACGGTCGGCCCGGCCCCGTCAGAGCGTGACGGCCTGCCGGATCGCCTGTGCCAGTCGGTCGGCCGCGGCGGGCGCGGTCCAGAGGAACAGCGACGGCTCGGTCAGCTCCACCTCGACGACGACCGGCTCGCCGTCCGGCCCGGGCACCAGGTCGACCCGCGCGTACAGCAGCCGCCGCTGGCCGCCCGGCACCGCGGCCAGCGTCTGCTCGGCGAGCCGCAGCTCGAGCGCGGACGGCTCCCGCGGCACGATCCGCTCAGCCCGCCACATCTCGTCGACCTGCGGAGCAGCCCCGGCCTTCAGCAGCGCGTCCTTGCGGATCGCGTGGCTGTACGCGCCGCCGACATGCAGGACCGCGGTCTCGCCCGCCTCCTCGATGCCGGCCAGGTAGGGCTGGACCATGACGCGGCGCCCGGCGGCGAGCAGCTGCCGCGCGTGCTCGCGGGCGCGCTCGAACTCGGCCGACCCGTACCGGGCGGTGTCGCGGGCACCGGCGCTGACCGCCGGCTTCACCACGACGCCGGTCCGGCTCTCGCCCCAGCCGTCCGGCGAGACCGTCTCACCCGGGTCCAGCCACCGCGTCGGCACCACCGGGACGCCGGCGGCCGCCAGGTCCCGCAGGTACGTCTTGTCGGTGTTCCAACCGATGACGTCCGCGGGGTTGGCCAGCCTGGGCAGGCTCGCCGCCCACGCCACGAAGTCGTCCCGCCGGGGCACGTAGTCCCAGGTCGACCGGATCACGACCAGGTCGTACGACCCCCAGTCCGTCGCCGGGTCGTCCCACACCCGCCATTCGGAGTCCAGACCCGCCGCGGCGCAGGCGGCCAGCAGCAGCTCGGAGTCGTCGTCGCCGGCGGGAAACTCGCGGCAGGTGGCCAGGGCGATCCGCGGCAGTGCCCGCGTCGGGCCAGCCGCCCGCCGGCGCACCTCAGCGCACCAGCGCGTCGACGGCGACCGCGACGAACAGGAGCGCGAGGTAGGAGTTGGACAGGCGGAACAGGCGCAGCGCCCGCGGCTCCACCCCCCGCCTCACCCGCGCCAGCAGGCCGTGCGCCGCGGCCAGGAACCACGCACCGGCTGCCAGCGCGGCCGCGCCGTAGACCCAGGACGTCGCCAGCGGCCAGAGCAGCAGCGAGGTG
>DASPYH010000038.1:0-3048 GCA_035636875.1 Mycobacteriales bacterium
CGTGATCCGCGTCGAGGTAGCCGCGTCGGTGCCGCGGGTGCTGCCTGTGCCGGGCCTGTCGCTGCGGGTCGCGCAGTCGGCTCAGGCGGCCCGGGAGGTCTTCACCACAGACGGTGCACCGTGACCCGCCGCGGCGACAGCCGGCGGCGGGTCGCCGGCCGGGAGGCGGGGTCGGCGACAGTGGAGCTGGCCCTGCTGGCACCCGGGCTGCTGCTGCTGTGCGGGCTGATCCTGCTGGGCGGGCGGGTGGTGCTGGCCGGCGGGTCGATCGAGCAGGCCGCGGCTGCGGCGGCTCGACAGGCGTCGCTGGCCCGCGACCCCGCCGCCGCCGACCGCCTCGCCCGGCAGCAGGCGGCCCGGACGCTGGCCGCCCAGCACCTGCAGTGCGCCAGCCTCACCGTGACCGTGGACACCGCCGGCTTCCGGGTGCCGCTCGGCCAGCCGGCGAGCGTCGCGGTGGAGATCGGCTGCGCGGTTCGACTGTCCGACCTCGCCCTACCCGGCCTGCCGGCGACCAGGGCTCTGTCGGCTCGTGCTGTCAGCCCACTCGACCCCTGGCGGGCCAGGGGGTCGGGGCGGTGACCGCCGGCCTGCGGGAACGGGGATCGGTCACCGTGCTCACCGCGCTGGCCGCGCTCGCGCTGCTGCTGATGGCCGGGCTGGTGGTCGACGGAGCCGGTCGGATGCGGGCGGCCGGCCGAGCCGACCGGATCGCCGCGGAGGCCGCCCGGGCCGCTGTCCAGGCCGCCGACACCCGCGGCCGGACACTCACCCTCGACCGGCCGGCGGCCGTGCGGGCGGCCCGCCGCTACCTGGCCGCCGCCGGGCTGACCGGCACCGCCGCCGTCACCGGCCCCCGCACCGTCGAGGTGTCGGTGACGGTGCACGGGCACGACCTGATCCTCGGCCTGCTCGGCGATCCCGACTACACGATGACCGGCCAGGCGACCGCCACCCTGGCCGTGGGTGTCGCCGGAGACAGCCGATGACCCGCCGAATTGCCCGCCGACCCTGGGGCGGCTGGTCTGGCCGGTTGACCGCTGGGCTGCAAGGGCTGCTCGCGCTGGCCGCGCTGACCGGTCTGCTCGCCGGCATCCCCGCGGTCCTCGTCGCGGTGGGTGCGGACCCGCTGACCGTCCGGCTGCCCACCCCCGACCGGGTCCGTCAGCTGCTGACCAGCCCGGACGACGGCACGCGCCTGATCGCGGTGCTCCGCGTCGTGGCCTGGGCCGGCTGGGGCGGCTTGGCTATCTCCACGGTGGTTGAGACCGTGGCCACGATCGCAGGCTGGACCGTTCGGCCGCTGCGCGGCCTGGCCGCCGTGCAGCGGCCCGCGGCCTACCTCGTCGCCGCCGTCGCCGCCGCGCTGACCGTGCCCGCCGCCGCCCCGGCGGCCGCGCCGGCCGCACACACAGCCGCCGCGGGACTACCGCACCCAACCCCCGGGTTTGCTGGTCTCGGCGGCGACCCCCACCCGAGTACCGCCGGCGGCCCGCCATCAGCGGGGGCTACGGCGCTCGCGGCGGCGACTGGGGCGGCAGCCTCGGCTGGTCCACCTGGCCGCGACGCCGGGCCGGCACCCGATCCGGCCGCGGCCGGCGCAGGGGCCGGCCAGCCCGCGCATCGGCTGCCGACGGTGCGGGTCGGCCGGTACGACTCGCTGTGGCGGATCGCCGAGCGCCACCTCGGCGGCGGCCGGCGCTGGCCGGAGATCCACCGGCTGAACATCGGCCGCCGGCAACCCGACGGGCAGGCCCTGACCGACCCCGACCTCGTCGAGGAAGGCTGGACCCTCCTGCTCCCGTCCGACGCCGTCGACGCCGACCGACCCGCCGCCGGCGACAGCCGGCGTCGCGAGGTGGTCGTCGTCCGGCCCGGTGACACGCTGTCCGGGATCGCCGAACGCCGGCTCGGCGACGCCGGCGACTGGCCTGCCATCTTCGCCGCGAACACCGGCCGACCCCAACCCGACAGCAGCACACTCACCGACCCGGACCTGATCCGCCCGGGCTGGCAGCTGACCCTCCCGACGTCAGCCTCCACCCGGCCCGGTTCGCCGCCCGGCCGCTCCGCGGCGCCGGTCTACGAGGTGGTCCCCGGGGACCGATTGGGGATGATCGCGGAGCGGTTCCTCGGCCACTCGAGCCGCCACAACGAGATCGCCGCGCTCAACCCTGCGCTCATCCGCGACGACACCGGCGCCGGCGGACCGGACCACATCGAACCCGGGTGGCGGCTGATCCTGCCCGCCGACGCGCACGACGCCGGCCCCCGGCCGCACGCAGCCGGCCGTGTGCGCCTTCCGCCGGCGCGGCGGTCGTCCAAATCAGACCGCCCGGCGGACGGGCCAGCCACGCCCCCTGCCCCCAGGCCGCCCGCTCCACCCCCGACCGGCGAGCCGACAGCAGAGCCCAGCCCTGGCGGGGCCACGCCCACCCCAAGTCCGAGGACGCCCGCTGCGGCGCCGGCCCAGCCGGCTCCGTCTGGCACCGGTTCTCCGGCCAACGCGGACCGCGCCAGGCCGGATGGCGGGGCCGAGCTGCCGGGCGGTTGGGTGAGCATCCCGCTGGCCGCGGCGATCGCCGCGGCGGGCGGCATGGTGTGGTTGCGCCGGCGGCATCGCTACGTACCGGGCCCGACCGCCCGGCCGGTGCACGACGACCCGGACCTGCGGCCGCTGCCGCCGGCGGTTGCGGTGCTGCGCCGCAGCGTGCGGGAGCAGGCGCCGCACCTGCTCGACGAGTCGGCGCCACCGCAGCCGACCGTCGCCGAGTACGCGGCCAACGGCGAACCGCCGGACCTGCCGCCGATCGGGCCCAGCGGCCCGGACCTGGCCGGGCTGACCGGGCTGATCCCGGCGGGCGGCCTCGGGCTGGCCGGACCCGGCGCCGCGCCGGCGGCCCGCGGGCTGCTGGTGGCGACCCTGTCCTCCGGTGGCCCGGCCGACCCGGACGCCCGCGGCCAGGTCCTCATCCCCGCCGGCACCCTGATGACCCTGCTCGGCGCCGAGACCGCCCAGACGGCAGCCCAGATCGGCCCGTCCCCCCG
>DASPYH010000039.1:0-8323 GCA_035636875.1 Mycobacteriales bacterium
AGCATGGCGCCGAGGTCCGGCGGGCAGGTGAAGTAGTCCGGCCGCACGCCGTGGACCTCGGCGAGCCACATCCGGGCCAGCAGCACGCTGGTCCGGCTGGTGGAGCCCAGTGCCACCCGCTCGGTGTCCAGCGCCGCCAGCGGGACCCGGGATACCAGCACGCAGGACAGCACCGGCCCGTCGCTGCCCACCGCCAGGTCGGGCAGCAGGAGCAGGTCGTCCGCGTGCCGCAGCGCCTCGACGAGGCTGACCGGACCGATGTCCAGCTCGGCGGCGACCAGTTGCTCGCCGAGCCGGTCGGGGGTGTCCTTGGTCAGCTCCACGTCCAGCAGCGCGCCGCTGTGCACCAGCCCCCAGTAGAGCGGCAGGCAGTTGAGGAACTGGATGTGCCCCACCCGCGGCCGGCCGTGCGTCACCCCAGCAAGGTACGTGCGCGGTTCCGCCCCTGCCCGCCGACCCCGCACGGAGCCGCCGGGCGCGATGTGGTGGTGTGCCCGGACAGGCATCCGGCCGGATCACGACGGTCACCATGACGGCCGTCGGTGACCCGGGCGGAGGACGAGCGGGGGTGGCGGAGGTCTGTCCGGCGCGACGGGGGTCGGCTCAGCGGTGGCCGAGGACCAGGCCGACCGCGAACGCCGCCGCCCCGACCGCGAGCGGGTTGCGCCGGGTCTGCTCGAGCAGGCTGGCCCAGGTCCCGGTCGCGACCGCGGTGGCCACCTCACGGGTGTCGGCGGTGTCCGGGTCGAGCCCCGAACGGAGGGCCGCCTTCTCCTTCGCCGACGCCGCCAGCGGGGCCACCCTCTGCCTGGCCGTCGCGGCGAGCGGGGCCACCTTCTGTCTCGCGGTCCCGGCCAGGTCGGAGACCTTGTCGCCGACCCCTGGCCCGGTCCCGTCCGGCGAGCTGGAGTTCAGCCTCGCGGTCACCTTCTCCCTCACCTCGGCGGCCTTCTCCTTGGCCCTGTCCACCGACCGGTGCGCGACCTTCCTCGGGTTGACCTTCTCCTCGAGCGCGTCGAGATCCTCGCCGAGCTTGGCCCGGGTACGCTCGATGTCCCGCTCTAGGCGTTCCGGGTCTTCGCCCACTGCACGTCCTCCTTCACCGTCTCGATGGTCCGCTCCGGCTTCGGGTTGACCCTCTTCAGCCGGCTCCGCCCGACCACCGCGAGCACGGCCGCGATCACCGCCCACACCCCGGCCACGATCAGCGCGGCCCAGCCGAGCGGCATCAGCTCGCCGAGAGCCCACATCAGGGCGAGGGACGCGAACACCAGCACGAAGTAGCCGGCGAAGCCGGCGCCGCCGAAGGCGCCTGCCGCCACGCCGGCGGTCTTCGCCTCCTGCTGCAACTCGGCCTTGGCCAGCGCGATCTCCTGGCGTACCAGGGTGGACAGGTCCTTGGCGACCTCGGAGGCGAGCTCGCCGGGCGACGCGTCCGCCCGGCTGCCCGCGGCGTACGCCTGCTCGTCGGAATGCGTCGACACGTCCATCACCTCACTGCTCGTCGTCGTCAGACGAGCTGAGCAGCCGGCCGACCAGCCAGCCGGCCATCAGCGCCACGCCGAGGAAGACGTCGGGCCGGCGGCTGGCGAACGCCCTGACCCTGTCCAGCGCGGCCCCGGCTCCGCCAGCGCCGTGTGCGGGGACGGTGGTGGCTGGCTCGACCAGTTCGGTCGGCTCGACCAGTTCGGTCGGCTCGAGCACCGCGGTCGGCTCGCCGTACGCCGGGGGAACCGGCTGGACCGGCGGGGTCGAGGCGAGCGGGTCGCTCGGCGGCACCCGGCCGGTCAGCAGCGGGTCGTCCGCCGCGGGCGGCTCCACGGGCTCGAGGGGTCGCTCGAGCGGCAGCGCCATGTCGGGCGAGGTCGCGTGCTGGGTGCCTGACTCCGGCAGGCCCATGTCCGTGCCCGGGCCGGCGAGCGGGCGCTCGTCCTCGCCCGGAGGGCCTGGGTTGCTCATGTGCGGGGTCCCTTCGATCGGGCGGTCATGGTCAGTGCCAGTCCCCTACCCGGAGGGTGAGCGGGCAACCCCGCGACACTCAGGCCGATGGCTCGTCGTCCCCCCGCAGCCGGGTCCGCAGGTCCTCGCGACGGGCGCGCCGCTGCGCCATCCGGCGCTCGACCTCGGCGCCGAGGGCGGCGCGCGGACGGGCCAGCAGCAGGAAGGACAGCGGGAGACTCAGCAGCAGCGCGGCGAGCACCAGCACGAAGCCCTGCAGCCCGACGACGTAGAGGATCGCCGCCGCGCCGAGGAAGACCAGCAGCCGACCGGCGGTGTAGACGAGCAACGGCCGCACCGGACAACGGTACGACCTGGTCGCGGGGCGAGCGCAGACCACGCCCGGTTGGCGCCGACGAGAACCGCACCGCGTGCAGGGCGACCGCGGACCCCGGTGGAGCAGGCCGCCGGGATGACGGCACCGTCGCGGCGCGCAGTGCCGGCACGGCCGTGGCCGGCAGGGGGGCGGTCGCGGTCGCGCCGGCCAGTGGCGGCTCAGGCCCAGACCGGCTGTGGCTGGTCGCGCCGGGACGGGTCCGGCCCGTCGTACTCGCGCAGCGTCTCGTACCGGGTGTTCCGCTCGACCGGCCGGAAGCCGGCGTCCCGGATCAGCGCGAGCAGGTCCTCGCGGGTCATCGTGTCCGGCGTCCCGTACCCGTCCGCGTCGTGGGTGATCTTGTACTCGACCACCGACCCGTCCAGGTCGTCGGCGCCGAAGCTCAGCGACAGCTGCGCGGTGGCCAGCCCGTGCATCACCCAGAAGCACTTCACGTGCTCGACGTTGTCCAGCAGCAGCCGGGACACCGCGAAGGTCTTCAGCGCCTCGGCCGGGGTGGCCATCGGCAGGTGGGACAGCCGGTTGTTGTCCTTGCCGTCCGGGTTGCCGTGGAAGCGCAGCGGGATGAAGACCGTGAAGCCGCCGGTCTCGTCCTGCAGCTCGCGCAGCCGCAGCACGTGGTCGACCCGGTGCCGCGGCTGCTCGATGTGCCCGTAGAGCATCGTCGCCGGCGTGCGCAGCCCCTTCGAGTGCGCCAGCCGGTGGATCCGCGACCAGTCCTCCCAGTGAGTGGCGTGGTCGACGATCTGCCCGCGCACCTCCCAGTCGAAGATCTCGGCGCCGCCACCGGTCAGCGACTCGAGGCCGGCGTCGATCAGCTCGTCGAGGATCTCGTCCGCCGGCAGCCCGGAGATCTTCTCGAACCAGTGCACCTCGGTGGCGGTGAACGCCTTCAGCGCGACCGCCGGCAGCGCGGCCTTCAGCTCCCGCAGCGCCCTCGGGTAGTAACGCCACGGCAGTGTCGGGTGCAGGCCGTTCACGATGTGCAGCTCGGTGATCCCGGCCGGCTCCATCGCCCTCGCCAGCGCCACGGCCTCCTCGACCCGCATCGTGTACGCGTCCTTCTGGCCCGGCTTGCGCTGGAAGGAGCAGTACGCGCAGGACGCGGCGCACACGTTGGTCAGGTTGAGGTGCCGGTTGACGTTGAAGAAGACCCGGTCCCCATGCTTCGCCGTCCGCACCGAGTGCGCCAGCCCGCCGACCCAGGCCAGGTCGTCGCTCGCGTAGAGGTCGACGCCGTCGGCGTATGTCAGCCGCTCACCGGCAGCCACCTTGTCCGCGATCTCGCGCTGCCGGGAGGTCTGCACACCGGAACTGTACGTCGGCTCCGCGCGGGGGCAGCGGCGTGGCCGACCGTCAGCGGTCCGGTCGCGAGCGGGGTGTGGCCTGGTCGTGGGTCCACGACCCTCCACCGTGCGGCACACTGGGCACGGACAGGCGTGTGACGAGGGACCGATGACCGACACGTTCAGCGCGACCGCTTCCCTGCTGGGCCGAGCCGCCCAGGGAGACCAGCGCGCGTGGAACGACCTCGTCGTCCAGCACACCTCGCTGCTGCATGCGGTGGCCCGGTCGTTCCGGCTCGACGCCGCGGACGTCGCGGACGTGGTCCAGACGACCTGGCTGCGGCTGCTCGAGCACCTCGACCGCATCGAGGACCCGACCCGGCTGGTCGGCTGGCTGGTCACGACGGCCCGGCGGGAGTCGCTGCGCGTGCTGCGCCGAGGCGGCCGGGAGCGGCCGTCCGCCGAGGACTTTGTGCTGGACCGCGCGGACGACGCCGACCCGGTCGATGCCGGGATGCTCCGCGACGAGCGGGACCGAGCGCTCTGGGAGGCCTACCGCGCGCTACCGGACCGATGCCGGCAGCTGCTCAGGATCGCCGTGTACGAGCCCAGGGCGTACGAGGAGATCTCGGCCGTGCTCGGCATGCCGGTCGGGAGCATCGGACCGACCAGGCGGCGCTGCCTGACCCAGCTCCGCGCGCTGCTGACAGGCTCGGTCGTCGAGGACGAGGACGGCGGCGCGGGGGAGGAGGCGAGGACGTGAACGGAATTGCCGACGCGGACGAGAGCGACGAGGCGCTGCTCGCCCGCCTGCGCGAGGTCTTCGAGCAGACCGACCCGGTGCCGGCGCACCTGCTGGACGGCGCGAGGGCGCTGTTCGGGCTGCGGCGGCTGGACGAGGAGCTGGCAGAGCTGGTCCGGGACTCCGCCGAGGAGCCGGGGCGGCTGCTGACGGTCCGCGGCGAGGGCGACGTGCGGTTGATCTCGTTCGAGACCGGGCCGGTGACGGTCGAGCTGCAGGTGACCGAGCGGGGCGCCGTCCGCGACCTGGTGGCGCAGGTCACCGGCACCGGGCTGGCCCGCGCCGAAGTGGAGACCCCCCGCGAGCGGCAGGCGATCGCGGTCGAGGACAGCGTCTTCACCCTCGACGGCGTCCCCGCCGGGTTGCTTCGGCTGCGGCTGCTCACCTCGTCCGGCCGCGACCTCGTCACCAGCTGGGTGCGGGTCTGACGGGCCGGCGAGGTCGCCGGCGGAGCTCTCCGAGGGTGGTCGCCCTCCGGCGCCGGCGCGGGCCGGTATCCCGGCGGCCCCGTCCCGGGTGGAGGAGTCGGCCGGGCTGCGGCCGGCCGGGCCGCGGCTAGATCAGCCCCTGCCGGACCGCGAACGCGACGGCGTGGCTGCGGTTGCGCAGGTGGAACCGGGACACGAGGTCATGAATCGCGTTCTTGATCGTGCGCTCGGAGTACGCCATCCGGGTGGCGATCTCGCTCGTGCTGTAACCCTCCGCGATCAGGCGCAGAACGGTCAGCTCCCGCTGGGTCAGGCCGCCGAACGTCAGGCCCGGTGGCGGCGCCGCCGGGCGCTGGACGCCGCCGACCTGCTGCAGCAGCCGGCCGAGCAGGTCGGGCGGGAGATGACCGTCGCCTGTCGCGGCGGCACGGATCACCGTGGAAAGCCGCTCGGGCGTCGCCTCCGCGCGCCGGACGATCGCGGCCACACCGGACTCCACCGCCGCGAGCACCTCCGCCCCGTCGATCGTGCCGACCACCAGAACGGCGCGCGGGCCCCCCACCTCGCGCGTCGCCCGGATGGCCGTCGCCGTGGGCGCGTCCACCCGGTCGGCGACGAGCACCACGACGTCCGGCCGCACCGCCGAGCCGGACGAGAGGACCTCCAGGTCGTGCTGGAGGCGGAGCTGGCTGGAGACGCCGGCTTCCGACAGCGGATCGGTGGCACTGACGCGGACGCGGGTCGGCTCGGACACTGGATCCCCCTGACGACAGTCGACGTGAGCAAGAGCCCGCCCCTAGGGGCACTGATACATCGCCGAGCGGGCAGTCCACCGGAGATCTCCCCCCGGCGACCGGGCGGGCTCAGCGGCGTCGGGTCCGTCGGCGGCCCGCTGGCTCTCGCGCGTGAGCGGCCGTCCCCCGTCCGGCGTAGCGGGCGCGGCGGCGGCCTGAGCGGCGAGCACGTGGCCAGGTCGGCGCCACCCTCGCCCGACGACCCAGGCGGGCGAGGGTGACGCCGGACGGCGACGGCTGAGCAAACGACGTGGCCGGGTGGGCGCCCCCCGCCGCCCACCCGGCCATGCCACCCGCTCGGGGTGGTTCAGCGGTGGCTCGGCGTCCCCGACCACCTCCGCCGCCAGACCCCCGTCGCCACTCCCGTGACCGGCTGGCGTCTCCGGATGGAGTCCCCTCACCCACCACCCGACCGGCCGGTCATCCCTAGAGAGGCTCGTCCTCGCGTCCTGATACAGCGCCCATCTCATCCGTCGACGGCTCGCGCCTCGCAGGCTCGGTCGCGGACCGGAACCGGCCTTCGAACCGGGTCGAGAGCACCACCGTGGTCCGGGTGTGCGCCACTCCGGGGATGCGGTTCAGCGCGCCGATCGCCTGCTCCAGCGCGGCCACGTCCGGCACCCGGACCTTGACGACGAAGGTCTCCTCGCCGGCGACGAACCAGCAGTCCTCGATCTCCGGCATCGCCCGCACCGCGTCGGCGATCCGGTCGGAGTCGCTGCGGTCGCCCTGGACGATGCCGACCAGCGCGCTCACGCCGAGGCCGAGGGCGGCCGGGGCGACGGCGGCGTGATAGCCGGTGATCACTCCAGCGGCCTCCAGCTTCGCGACCCGTTCGTGCACCGCCGGAGCCGACAACCCGGCCCGCCGGGCCAGCTCGGCGTACGTCACTCGGGCGTTGTCCCGCAGCGCCTCGATGAGCACACGGTCCACGCCGTCGATGCTCCCGGCATGTCGCAGAGAACTCACGCTCCGCCTCCGAATGTGGATCGTCATTCCGACATCAGAGTGTTCAGAGGACAGCAGGTGCGGGAAGTGGTTCACTGTGTGTCAGCACGCGCGGAGCCCTGACCCTGTACCGCGTGGCTGTCAAGTCCCAGGGGGAGTGAATGGACCCACGCGAGCGCCTGCTCACGCCGGGTGAAGTGGCCGCACTGTTTCGCGTCGATCCGAAGACGGTGACGCGGTGGGCCGCAGCGGGCCGGATCCACAGCATCCGGACACCGGGAGGCCACCGGCGATTCCTCGAGTCGGAGGTACGAGCGCTGTTGCAACAACTGTCGAACGAGAGTGTCGGCCCCCGAGCGGGGAGCTGACGACCTGCACCACTGCTGGACCGGCCGTGCCTCACTCGGGCCTCCCCTCGCGGGCGGCGCCGAGACGGCCGGTCCAGCGGCGCATCAGGTCGTGCGGTACCCCGGCCGAGTCGAGCACCTTGGCTGCCACGAAGTCGACCAGCTGCTGCACGTCCTTGGCCCCGGCGTAGAAGGCCGGGCTCGCCGGCAGGACGGTCGCACCGGCGTCGTGGAGCGAGAGCAGGTGCTGCAGCGTGGCCCGGGTGTACGGGGTCTCCCGCGGCACCACCACCAGCCGCCGCCGCTCCTTCAACGTCACGTCCGCGGCTCGCTGCAGCAGGTCCTTCGACAGGCCGAGCGCGATGCCTGCGACCGCCGCCGTGCTGGCCGGCACCACGACCATCCCCCGGGTCGGGTAGGAGCCGCTGGACGGGCCGGCCGCGAGGTCGCCGGCCGGGTGGTAGGCGAGGTCCGCTCCGGCCAGGTCCCGCTCAAGCCAGCCGGTCAGGTCGTCGCGCCAGTGCCCGTCCCGCAGCGGCAGCCCCGTCTCGTCCAGCAGGGTGAGCCGGGCGGCCCGCGAGACCACCAGGTCGACGGGCAGGGCGGCATCGAGCAGGCCGGCCAGCACGGCGCGGGCGTACGGGGTGCCGGATGCCCCGGACACCCCGACCACCCACGGCCGCCGGGTCACGGGCGCAGGCCGCCGACGAGGACCAGGTCGGCGAGGGCGAAGGCGAGCAGGCCGAGGCCGACGACGCCGTTCGCGGTGAAGAAGGCGCGGTTCACCCGGGACAGGTCCGCCGGGCGGACGATCGCGTGCTCGTAGCCGAAGGCGAGGGCGGTGAGCGCGAGCCCGGCATACCAGAGCGGGCCGTAGCCGACGAGCACGCCCCACCACGCCAGTAACGTGAAGGTGACCACGTGGGTGGCGGTGGACGCGCGCAGCGCGGCGGCGACGCCCCAGCGGGCCGGCACCGACCGGACCCCGATCAGCCGGTCGATCTCGGCGTCCTGGCAGGCGTAGATCAGGTCGAAGCCGCCGATCCAGGTGCCGACCGCGAGGCCGAGCACCACCGGGCGCCAGTCCCACTCGCCGGTCACGGCGATCCAGGCGCCGACTGGCGCCACCGCCTGGGCGAGGCCGAGGACCGCGTGCGGGAGATCGGTCACGCGCTTCGCGTACGGGTAGGCGATCAGGGGCGCCACGGCGAGCGGCGCCAGGGCGAGGCAGAGCGGGTTGAGCGCGGCCGCCGCCGCCACGAAGACGGCCAGGGCGGTCACCGCGCCGACCACCGCCGTTCGGACCGAGACCGCGCCGGTGACCAGCTCCCGGCCGGCGGTGCGCGGGTTCCGCGCGTCGATCCCCGCGTCGATCAGGCGGTT
>DASPYH010000040.1:0-17644 GCA_035636875.1 Mycobacteriales bacterium
CGAAGATGTCGCGGAACTCGGCGGCGGCGGCCCGGGCGGCGGCGTAGTCGCCGATCCGCAGCCGGGTCTGCACCTCGCCGCCCGGACAGCCGGTGGTCCCGACGAGGCCGGCTGAGTGCCGCGCGAGCAGCTCGCGGTCCACCCGCGGCTTGTAGAAGAAGCCCTCCATCGAGGCCAGGCTGGCCAGCCGGAAGAGGTTGCGGAGGCCGACCTCGTCGGTGGCCAGCAGCGTCATGTGGGTGAACGCGCCGCCGCCGGAGACGTCGTCCTGTCCGCCGGCCGCCCAGCGGACCCGGGAGCGGTCGAAGCGGGAGGTGCCGGGTGTGACGTACGCCTCCATGCCGACGATCGGCTTGATCCCGGCCGCCCTCGCCTTGGTGACGAAGTCGTATGCCCCGAAGACGTTGCCGTGGTCGGTCATCGCCAGCGCCGGCATGCCCATCCCGGCGGTCTCGGCGAACAGGTCGGTCAGCCGCGCCGCGCCGTCCAGCATCGAGTATTCGGTGTGGACGTGCAGGTGCACGAAGGAGGCGCTGGCTGACCGGGACACGGCGCGAGATTACGCCGCCGCCCCGACAGTTCCCGGGCTCGTCCGCGACCGGGCAGCCCGGCGGGCGTGTCGCGGGCCCGGCGCGATCACGGCCCGCTCGCGGGCCTGCCGGCGGCCCGATCCGGGCGGCCGCCGCGGCGCGGGGAGTCCCTCGGGAGGCGCCACCGCAGGGTCACCGGGGCACCGGCGTGCGAGCGCCAGGACGCACCGTTGCGGGAGCCGCCGGCAAGTGCCGTCGCCCGGCGGTCAGCGGCACGGCCCCGGGCGGTCAGGAGGGGTCGCCGCTCCCCGGGGACCGCCCGTCGCTTCCGCCGAGTTCGGGCGGCGGGGGCTGGCGGGCGGGGTCCGGGCCTGCCGGGTCCTGCCTTGCCTGCTCGGACCCGCGCGGTGGGCCCACCCGGCTGCGCAGTTCCTCGCTGAGCTCGCTGACCGTGGCTGCGAGCGCGTCGGCGAAGGTGCGGGCGGCCTGCTGCGCCGTCTCCCGTACGGCGGGATCGCGTACCGCCTCGCCGGCCTGGTCGCTGAGGCGCTGCGCGGCCTGGCCCAGCCGCTGCAGCGCGTCCCGCATGGCGGCCCGGTCGCCGTATCCGCTGCCGGGCCGGTCGGACGCCGCGGTCCCGGGCCGGTCGGACGCCGCGGTCCCGGACTCGCCCAGGCCCGGCTCGTCGGTGGCCGCCGTCCAGGTGGCGCTGTCGGGAGTCGGCCCCATCGTCCCGCTGAAGTGCTCGCGCAGTACGCGACCCAGTTCCTCGAACCGTCGCCCGACCTCGCCCCACGCCTCCCGCGGTTCCTGCGTCGACCCGCTCACCGGCCGCTCCTTCCGATCGACACCGGAGGATCGGCCCTCCGGTCGTGGTCACCATCCCAGCAGTGCCGGCGCCGGAGAGGAAGTGGCGCGGACCGCTGTTCGCCGCCGCCGCTCACGCCGGCCCGGTGCGCTCCGGCACGGCGGGGCGGGCTCGATGCCGGGGACGGGGCCGGTACCGGTCCACCGCCAGCACGAGCACCCGCAGGTCGACGAGGACGTGGTAGACGACCGGCAGCAGCAGGCTGCCGGAGCCGACGTAGAGGACCGCGAGGCTGCCGCCGAGCACCAGCGCGGTCAGCATCCCGGCGACACCCTGGTACGCGTGCGCGAGCGCGAAGGCCAGCGCGCTGAGGACCACCAGCCGCCACGGCGCCAGCCCGGGCAGCACCGCGACCGCGATCGCCAGCAGGACCCCTCGGTAGAGCACCTCCTCGCAGATCCCCGCCGTCACCGCGAGCCCGGCGAACGCCCGCCGCTCGGCGGCCGTCCGCGGCAGCAGCGCGCTCACCTCCGCCGGGGCGACCACGTCCACCCCCCGGTCGACCCGCCGCCGCAGACCGACCAGCAGCGCGACGCTGAGCACCAGCCCCGCGGTCCCGACCAGCGTGTACGCGGATCCCCGCGGCCAGCGCACCCCGATGTCGGCCAGGTCGAGGCCGGGCGCCGCGGCCACCAGCGCCAGCGACGCGGCGACCAGCCCCCACTCGACCGCGGCGGTCCGCCGGTAGCGCCCCAGCCGCCCGCGCCGGGTGTCCGCCGAGCGCCGGAACCGCCGATGGCTCCAGGCGCCGACGACCGGCTGCGCCAGCACCAGGTAGCCGGCGAGCAGGACGGCCAGCACCCGGACGGTCCCGGCGAGCGAGGAACCCTCGGCGAGGACCCTCATGGCTCTCCCGAGCCGGTCAGCTCTCGTCCCTGAGTTGGGCGAGCGCGTGCGCGAGGTCGGCCGGGTAGGGGCTGGTGAACTCGACCCACCGCCCGTCGGCGGGATGCTCGAACCCGAGCCGCGTCGCGTGCAGCCACTGCCGGGTCAAGCCGAGCCGCGCGGCCAGGGTCGGGTCCGCTCCGTAGGTCAGGTCGCCGACGACCGGGTGGCGCACGGCGGCCATGTGCACGCGGATCTGGTGCGTGCGCCCGGTCTCCAGCCGCACGTCCAGCAGGCTGGCGGCGCGGAACGCCTCCACCGTGTCGTAGTGCGTCACGCTCGGCCGGCCGCCGGCCACCACGGCGAACTTCCCGTCGTGGGTGGGGTGCCGGTCGATCGGCGCGTCGATCGTGCCGCGGGACGGGTCCGGGTGCCCCTGGACCAGCGCGGCGTAGCGCTTGTCCACGGTCCGGTCGCGGAACGCGTTCTTGAGGACCGAGTAGGCCCGCTCGCTCTTGGCGAGCACCATCAGGCCGGTCGTGCCGACGTCGAGGCGGTGCACGACACCCTGCCGCTCGGCGGCCCCGCTGGTGGAGACGCGGTGGCCCATCGCGGCGACGCCCTGCACGACCGTCGGTCCGTCCCAGCCGGGGCTCGGGTGGGCGGCGACGCCGGCCGGCTTGTCCACCACCACGATGTCGTCGTCCGCGTGGACCACGGTGAGGCCGGGAACCGGCTGTGGGCCTGCCGACGGCGGTGCCGCCGGGGCGGGCATCCCGACCTCGAGCCAGGAGCCCGCCGCCACCCGGTCGGACCGGTTCCGGGCGGACCCGTCGACGGTCACCTCGCCCGCGTCGACGAGCGAGGCGGCCGTCGCCCTGGAGAAACCGAACAGGCGCGCCAGCACGGCGTCCAGCCGCAGGCCGTCGAGGCCGTCGGGCACCGGCAGCGCGCGGCGCTCGGTCACCGCGTCACCCGCCACCCTCGTCCCGGTCACGGCGGCGGCTGCGGGTGCCGTCCATCTCGTAGCCGAGCACGGCGAGCAGCACGGCGAGGATCCCGCCGACCACGATGCCCGAGTCCGCCAGGTTGAAGACCGGCCAGACCTGCCCGTACGGGTCGAAGACGCTGATCCAGTCCACCACGTGCCCCCGCAGCGGAGCGGGCGCGCGGAACAGTCGGTCGACGAGGTTGCCGGCCGCGCCGCCGAGGATCAGCCCGAGGCTGACCGCCCAGGGTGTCGACCGCAGCCGGGACGCCGTCCGCACGATCACCGCGACCACGACCGCGGCGACCGCCGTGAACAGCACGGTGGCGCCCTCCGCGAAGGCGAACGCCGCCCCGGCGTTGCGCACGTGGGTCAGGTAGACCACCCCGCCGAGCAGCCGCACCGGCGGGCGGCCCATGAGCGTGGCCACCACCCAGACCTTGGTCGCCACGTCTGCGGCGAACAGCCCGGCGGCGGTGCCCGCGAGGACGGCCCACCGCCGCGGCCGCGCGGGCGGCGCCGGCTGCAGGCGGCCGGCAGGGGTCGCCCCCGGGGGACGATGGGGGACGCTCACTCCCCCATCGTCCCAGGCCACCTACCCGCCGTCAGCGGCGCTCCTCCCGCTGCTTGCAGCGCACGCACAGCGTCGCACCGGGAAACGCCTGCAGCCGCGCCTTCGGGATCGGCTCGGCGCAGCTCTCGCACCGCCCGTACGTGCCGGCGTCCAGCCGCTCCATCGCCCGCTCCATCTGGGTCATCAGGTCCCGGCGGTTGTTCGCGATGGACAGCTCCTGCTCCCGCTCGAACGTCTTCGACCCGGCGTCGGCCTGGTCGTCGCCGGCGCCGTCGTTCGAGCTCTGCTGAAGGCTGGTGATGTCGGCGATGGCGCGGTGGTAGTCCGAGCGCAGGCCCTCCAGCTCCTGCTCGAGGTCACCGCGGACCTGGGCCAGCTCCTCCGGCGTCCAGTCGGTGCCCGGCGGAACGGGCGGGGCGTCCGTGCGGTCGACGACGGCGGTCGCGGTGTGCGCGGGCGCGCGGCTGCGGCTGCCGGAGCCGGCGCGCCGGGGGGAGCCGTTCGCGCTGGCCGGGGGGGTCGCGGTGCGGGTGGAGCGGCCGGTGGCCGCCTTGGCCCCTGCTCCGGTGCCGCGCGCGGCGCGGCGCGGTGGCGACGGTGCGGTCGCGGGCTCGGGTTCGGTCTTGCCGGTCCTGCGTCGGGTCGCAGCCGGCTCCGCCGCTGCCTTGGTCGTCTTGCGCGCGGGGGCCTCGGGAGCCGCCTTCGCGGGAGCTGCGTTGTTCGTCACGGTCGTCCGCACCGCCTTCGCCGTCGTCGTCCGGCCCCGGCTAGCTGCCGAGGGCCTGGGTCATGGAGCCCTCCCATTTCTCGAACAGGAACTCGTGATCATCAAGATCACGAGTGAGCGCACAGGATACGTTCCCCGAGACGCCCCGACAACGGCTCTCGACGCAGCGTGCGCAGGCCTCGTACCGGTCCGGCGGTTCGCCCGGATTTGGCAGCTGCGACATTACGCAGTGCAACGTGCGCTTACCGTCACCGCTCCTCGGGGCGCTCCCCCGACTCGCCCAACCATGCCGCCAGCCGGCCGGCCCGGCTGACCGCCCGCAGCCGCCGCTCCACGCCTTCCCGGGCCCGGCTCGCGGCCACCACCAGCAACTGGTCGCCGCGCCGCAGCCGGGTGTCCGGTCCTGGTACGAAGCCGTGGCCGTCCCGGACCACCAGGGACAGCGCCGCGCCCTCCGGCAGCCGCAGCTCGCGCAGGAGGACACCGTGCAGCCGGGACCGGTCCGGGATCCGCACCTGCAGCAGGTCGGCATGCAGGTCGTCCAGCGGCGCCGAGTCCACCTCGACGTCCCGCGGTTCGGACCCGGACGCCAGCCCGAGCATCCGGGCCAGCCACGGCAGGGTGGTGCCCTGCACCAGGGTGAAGACGACGACCAGGACGAAGACGATGTCGAACAGCCGGCCGGCGCCGGGCACCCCGGCGGTCAGCGGGATGGTCGCCAGCACGATCGGGACGGCTCCGCGCAGCCCGGACCAGGAGACGAAGACCTGCTCCCGCCACGGCACCCGGAACCACACCGCCGAGGCCAGCACCGACAGCGGCCGGGCCAGCAGCAGCAGCGCCGCCCCGATGCCGAGCGCCGGCAGCAGTGCCGCGGGCAGCCGCTGCGGGCTCACCAGCAGTCCGAGCAGCACGAACAGCCCGATCTGGGCCAACCACGCCAGGCCCTCGACGAAGCCGAGGGTGGCCCGCCGGTGCGGCAGCGGGACGTTGCCCAGCACCAGCCCGGCCAGGTACGCGGCGAGGAAGCCGGACGCCTGCGCCACGGCCGACAGGGCGTACGCCCCGACCGCGACGGCGAGCACCGACAGCGGGTAGAGCCCGGCCGCGGGCAGGGCGCTGCGCCGCAGCACCCAGGCGGCGGCGAAGCCGACGCCCGTCCCGATCGCCGCGCCGGCGACCAGCTCGTACGTGACGAGCCCGGCCACCGCGAGCGGCGAGCCGGCCGCCTGGGAGGACAGCAGCGTGACCAGGATGACCACCGGCGCGTCGTTGAAGCCGGACTCCATCTCCAGGGTCGCCGTCAGCCGAGGCCGCAGGCCGAGCGCGCGCAGGGTGGAGAACACGGCGGCCGCGTCGGTGGAGGACACGATCGCGCCGAGCAGCAGCCCGGTTCGCCAGCCGGCGTCCAGCAGCACGACCGTGACCGCGGCGGTGACGCCGATGCTGACGGCCACGCCGAGGGTGGACAGCACCACCGCGAGCGGGACCGCCGGGCGCACGGCGCTCCACCGGGTGGTCAGGCCGCCCTCGGTGAGGATCACGACGAGCGCGGCCAGGCCCAGCGTCTGCGACAGCGCCGCGTCGTCGAAGTGGAGTCCCAGCCCCGCCTCGCCGATCGCCGTCCCGATCCCGAGGTAGAGCAGCAGGCTGGGCAGGCCGATCCGGCTGGAGACGCGGACCGCGAGCACGCCGAGCAGGACCACGCCCGCCCCGGCCAGCCCGATCACCTCGAGTGGGACGCCGGAGACCTCCGCCGCGCCCGCCGCCACCCCCGGTGTCACCTGAGCATGGTCCCAGGCGGGGGGCTCCGCGGTTCGCTACGCCTTTGCACCGCGATCCGACGCAGAGACCGCTCTGCGCCGCGATCCGGCGCAGAGACCGCCACCGCACCGCCGGGCGGTGCAGAGACCGCCACTGCACCGCCGGCGGGTGCGCAGACGGGCAATCCCTGCGACACCTGTTCCGCCGGATCGCTACCATGGAGGCGAGAGAGGCGACGACGGGGACGAGTAGCGCCGGACGCAGCCAGCGAGCGACCCGGGGGCGGTGGAAGCCCGGGAGGCCTGGCCGGCGCGAAGATCACCCCCGAGCCCCGGAAGAAACGGTCGTGAGGCCGGAGTAGAACCGGCGAGCAGGGCAAGAGTGGGGCGTCCGAGCGGGCGCCCAAGGAGGGTGGTACCGCGTGGCGCTCGCAGCGGGCGTCGCGTCCCTCCGTCGGAGTGCGGCCGCGACCCGATGGAGGACGAGAGCGTGACCCTCAAGGCGCTGCCCCCGCACGTCGACCTGCCCGCGCTCGAGCGGGAGGTCCTCGAGCGGTGGTCCGAGCGCAAGGTGTTCGAACGCAGCGTCGAGCAGACCCGGTCCGGACCGACCTGGGTCTTCTACGAGGGGCCGCCGACGGCGAACGGCCAGCCGGGCGTGCACCACGTGGAGGCCCGGGTGTTCAAGGACGTCTTCCCCCGCTTCCGGACGATGAAGGGCTTCCACGTGCCGCGCAAGGGCGGCTGGGACTGCCACGGCCTGCCGGTGGAGATCGCGGTGGAGCAGGAGCTCGGCTTCGCCGGCAAGCGGGACATCGAGCGGTACGGGATCGCCGAGTTCAACGCCCGCTGCCGCGAGTCGGTCCAGCGGCACGTCGACGAGTTCGAGCGGATGACCGAGCGGATGGGCTACTGGCTCGACACGGCCGACGCGTACTGGACGATGGACCCCGAGTACATCGAGTCGGTGTGGTGGTCGCTCAAGCAGGTGTGGGAGAAGGGCCTGCTGGTCGAGGACCACCGGGTCACGCCGTACTGCCCCCGGTGCGGCACCGGGCTGTCCGACCACGAGGTCGCGCAGGGCTACGAGACGGTGGTCGACCCGTCGGTCTACGTCCGGTTCCCGGCGACCTCGGGGCCGGCCGCCGAGCACGGCGCCGACCTGCTGGTGTGGACGACCACGCCGTGGACCCTGGTGTCCAACACCGCCGTCGCGGTGCACCCGGACGTGGAGTACGTGGTAACGCGCACCCCGCGGGGGACGTTCGTGCTGGCCGAGGCGCTGCTGCGGCGGGTGCTCGGCGACGAGGCGGTCGAGGTGCTCGACCGCTTTCCCGGCGCGGCCCTGGAGCACTCGACGTACCGGCGGCCCTTCGACCTGGTCGACATTCCGGGCGCCCACTTCGTGATCCTGGCCGGCTACGTCACCACGGAGGACGGCACCGGGCTGGTGCACCAGGCGCCCGCCTTCGGCGCCGAGGACCTGGCCGCCAGCCGGGCGTACGGGCTGCCCGTGGTGAACCCGGTGGAGCCGGACGGGCGCTTCAAGGCGGACATCCCGCTGGTGGGCGGGATGTTCTTCAAGGAGGCCGACGCGACGCTGGTGGCGGACCTGCGCCGGCGCGGCCTGCTGTTCCACGAGCAGCCGTACGAGCACGCGTACCCGCACTGCTGGCGCTGCCACACGCCGCTGCTGTACTACGCGCTGCCGTCCTGGTACGTCCGCACCACCGCGGTGAAGGACAAGCTGCTCGCCGAGAACGAGCGCACCGAGTGGCACCCGGAGAACGTCAAGCACGGCCGGTACGGCGACTGGCTGAACAACAACGTCGACTGGGCGCTGTCCCGCGACCGCTACTGGGGCACGCCGCTGCCGGTGTGGCGCTGCCCGGACGGGCACGACACGTGGGTCGGCTCGCTCGCCGAGCTCGGCGACCTGGCCGGGCGGGACCTGTCCGGTCTGGACCCGCACCGGCCGTACGTGGACGAGGTCACGCTGGCCTGCCCGGCCTGCGGGCAGACCGCCCGGCGGGTGCCGCAGGTCATCGACGCCTGGTGGGACTCGGGGTCGATGCCGTTCGCGCAGTGGGGGGCGCCGCACCGCAACCGGGCCGTGTTCGAGTCCACCTATCCCGCGCAGTACATCTGCGAGGCGATCGACCAGACCCGCGGCTGGTTCTACTCGCTGATGGCGGTCGGCACCGTCGTGTTCGGACGCTCGGCGTACGAGACCGTGCTCTGCCTCGGGCACATCCTGGCCGACGACGGCCGGAAGATGAGCAAGCACCTGGGCAACATCCTGGAGCCGATCCCGTTGATGGACCGGCACGGCGCGGACGCGGTGCGTTGGTTCATGCTCGCCACCGGCTCGCCGTACTCGGCCCGCCGCGTCGGGCACGCGGTGCTGGAGGAGATCGTCCGCAAGGTGCTACTCACCTACTGGAACACCGCCTCCTTCCTCACCCTGTACGCGAACGCGGCGGGCTGGTCACCTGGCGACCCGGCCCCGGCCGTGTCCGCCCGGCCGCTGCTGGACCGCTGGGCGCTGTCCGAGCTGCACCGCACGGTCCTCGAGGTGGACGCGGCGATGGAGGCGTACGACACGGCCCGGGCGGGTCGGCGGCTGAACGGCTTCATCGACGACCTGTCCAACTGGTACGTCCGGCGCTCGCGGCGCAGGTTCTGGGACGGCGACCCGGCGGCGCTGGCCACGCTGCACGAGTGCCTGGAGGTGCTGACCCGGCTGATGGCGCCGTTCACCCCGTTCGTGACCGAGGCGGTGCACGAGGCGCTGGTGACCTCGGTGTGGCCGGACCTGCCTGATTCCGTGCACCTGCGGGATTGGCCGGCGGTGGGACCGGACGGCGGGCTGCTCGACGAGGAGCTGGCCGGGCAGGTCGCGCTCGTGCGCCGGCTGGTCGAGCTCGGCCGCTCGGCTCGGACCACGTCGAAGGTACGGACCCGGCAGCCGCTGGGGAGGGCGCTGGTCGGCGCCACCGGCTGGGCCGAGCTGCCGGAGGAGCTGCGGGCGCAGCTGGCCGAGGAGCTGAACGTGCAGTCGGTCGGCGCGCTCGCCGAGGCGGGAGGCGAGCTGGTCGACGTGGCCGTGAAGCCGAACTTCCGCTCCCTTGGCCGGCGCTTCGGGCCGCGGACCGCGTCGGTCGCGGCGGCGGTGGCCGCGGCGGACCCGGCGCAGCTGGCCCGGGCATTGCGGGCGGGCCGGCCCGCGACCGTGACGGTCGACGGCGAGCCGGTCGAGCTGTCGGCGGACGAGCTGGTGGTGACCGAGACGCCGCGCTCCGGGTGGGCGGTCGCGGCCGACGCCGGCGAGACGCTGGCGCTCGACCTGTCCATCACGCCGCGGCTGCGCCGGGCCGGGCTGGCCCGGGAGGTGGTCCGGCTCGTGCAGGACGCGCGCAAGGCCAGCGGGCTCGACGTGACCGACCGGATCGCGCTGCGGTGGGCGGCCGGCGGCCAGCTCGCGGAGGCGCTGCGCGAGCACGCGGACGCGGTCGCCGGCGAGGTCCTGGCGACGTCCTTCACCGAGGGACCGGTCGAGGGGGCGGACGCGCGCGCCAACGAGGAGCTCGGCCTGAGCTTCTCGCTATGGAAGGTGTGAGCTCGGGCCGGCTGGGGACCGGGGTGGGGTCAGGTGCCGGTCGGCTCGGTCCCGGCGGCGTGCCGGCCGGTGCGGCGCTCGCGGGAGCGGGCCAGCAGGGTGCGGTCGGGGCCACAGACGCCGCATGGGGTGAAGCCGCTGCGCCGGGCGGCGGACAGGGGCAGCGCGGTGGTCCCGGCGCCAGCCGTGCCGGCGCTGCCGGTGGTGCCAGGTGGCGGGACCAGGGTGCGGCAGCCGGGGAGGTGGTAGCGGGGGTGGCCGTCGACCACGAGCACCTCGTCGTCGAGCTGCGCTGCCCGCAGGGCGTCGCCGACCGGGACGTCCTCCACCGGCGGCTCGCCGTCGTCCACCGAACGCCCTGCCGGGACGTCCGCCTCGATGCCGTCGTCAGCAGGCGGTGCGGAGGCGGGCGGCGGGAACGGCTCGCCGAGCGGGCGCTCGGCGGCCTCGGCGGCGACCTCGGGCCGGTACGCCGGGTCGGCAGGGCTCGCCCAGACCGGCGGCCAGGACCCCGGAACCGGGTGCGGCTGCGGAGGCACTGATGACGCAGGCACTGATGGCGCAGGCGCCTGCGGCGCGGCGGACCGCGTCAGGGGCGGCACAGCACCGGCGGCGTCGAGCACCAGGCTCGCGCGGCGCCGGAGCACGGACGCGACGACCAGCGCCGTCGCGGCCAGGCCGGCCGCGAGGGATGCCCAGACGAGCCCCTGGCTCGCCGTCGCGATACCCCAGACGAGCGTCGCCGCGGAGGCGACGACGGACGCCAGGCTGAGCAGGATCACCGCCGGCTCCCGGACCGGGGCTGCCGGCGGCTGCTGACGTCAGTTGTCGGCGCGACCGTCGCCCTCGCCTCGCATGGCGTATCCACCGCCGTAGCCGGCCCCGGCCGCCGCGGTGGCAGGCTCAGCAGACCCACGACCCTCGAGGTCGCGAAGCTGCGACTCGAGGTAGGACTTCAGCCGCGTCCGGTACTCCCGCTCGAAGGTCCGCAGCTCCTCGATGCGCTTCTCGAGCGTGCCCTTGCGCTGCTCCAGCCCACCGATGATCTCGTTGTGCTTGCGCTCCGCGTCCTGGACGAGCGAGGTCGCCTTCCCCCGCGCCTCGCGCTCCATCGACGTCGCCTGCGTGCGGGCGTCGCCCAGCATGGCGTCGGCCTTGCTGCGCGCCTCGCCGATCATGCGATCGGAGGTGGCCCGGGCGTCGCCGATCATGCGGTCGGACTCAGTCTTGGCGTCCGAGACGTACTTCTCCGCCGTCTCCTGGGCCATCGCGAGCACCTTGACGACCTGGCTGTTCTCGTCGATGCGAGCCGGCGCGACCTGGGGCGGCGGCACGACCATCGGCTCGGGCGGCGGCCGCAGCTGCTGCGGGCCGGGACCGCCGGAGCGGGCCATGTCGTCGACCTGCGCCTTGAGGTCGTTGTTCTCCTCGATGAGCCGGGCCAGCTCGGCCTCGACCAGGTCGAGGAACGCGTCCACCTCGTCTTCGTCGTAACCGCGCTTGCCTATCGGCGGTTTCTTGAACGCGACGTTGTGCACGTCGGCTGGGGTTAGGGGCATCGGATCACCTCGGGTCGATGGGACACAGGTCAGACTACGGCCTCGGTCAGACGCTACCGGCCGCGGCGTACCTGACGACGCTCATCAGCGTGTACACCACGAACAGCAGGACCATGAAACCGAGGTCGATGCTGAAGTTTCCCAGACGCAGCGGCGGGATGACCCGGCGGAGCGCCTTGAGGGGCGGATCGGTGACCGAGTAGACAACTTCCAGCCCAACGGCCACTACGCCAGATGGGCGCCACGACCGGGCGAACATCATCACGTAGTCGAACACGAGCCTGGCTATGAGCAGGATGAAGAAGACGAGGAGGACGACGTACGTCAGCTCCCAGAACGCGGTCACCGATCTCCTGTGTCAGCTCTGGTTGAAGAACCCGCCCTCGGCGATGCGGGCCTTGTCCTCAGCAGTGACGTGGACGTTCTGCGGGGAGAGCAGGAACACCTTGTTCGTCACCCGCTCGATGCTACCCCGCAACCCGAACGACAGCCCCGCGGCGAAGTCCACCAGGCGCTTGGCATCGGCGTCGTCCATCTCGGTCAGGTTCATGATGACCGGGACGTTCTCCCGGAAATGCTCCCCGATCGTGCGTGCCTCGTTGTAGGTGCGCGGGTGCAGGGTGGTGATCCGGTAGCCGGACGGCTCGTCCACAGCGTCCCGGTACGCCGGCTCTCGGTAGTCGTGGTGCGGCGCGAGCGAGCGCGGCTCGGGCGGGTCTTCCCAGCCTCGTCCGGCGCCCACGCGCCGGACCGGCACGACCTCCGCCTCCGCGTACTCGTCGTAGTCCTCGTAGTCCTGGACCTCCGCACGGCGGTCGTCGTCCTCCACGAGGCCGAGGTAGACCCCCATCTTGCGCATGGCGCCCGCCATCGGGACCCTCCTCCTCGCCGTGACCACAGGTGCACCCTGGGACGCAGGGACCCGGGCGCGGCCGACACTACCCCCGCACCGGCGGCCGGCCGCCGAGCAACGCCGTACCGATCCGAAGGTGTGTCGCGCCGTGGCGCACCGCCGCCTCCAGGTCGCCGCTCATCCCGGCGGAGACGAGCGTGGCGTCCGGCCGGGCGGACCGCAGCCGGTACGACACGTCGGCGAGCCCGGCGAACGCCGTGTCGGGGTCCGTGCCGAGCGGGGCGATCGCCATCACCCCCGCCGGCCGCAGCACGCCGGTCGCCTCGGCGGCGTCGGCGAGCGCCTCGACGTCGGCGACGGGCGCGCCGCCGCGGTTCGGGTCGCCGTCGAGGCTGACCTGGACCAGCACGTCCAGCCGCTCGCGGCCGGCCCGTCGCACCCCGGCGGCGAGCGCGTCGACCAGGTCGGGCCGGTCGACGGTGTGCACGAGAGCGGCGTAGGCGGCGACCGACCGGGCCTTGTTGCGCTGCAGCCGGCCGACGAAGTGCCAGCGTGCCTCGGGCAGCTCGCGGGCCTTGACGCGGGCCTCCTGGTCGCGGGCCTCGCCGAGGTCGGCTACCCCCAGCGCGAGCAGCCGGCGGGCGTCCTCGACCGGGAAGGTCTTCGTCACGGCCACCAGCGTGAGCTCGGCGGGGTCGCGGCCGGCGGCGACGCACGCGGCCTCGATGCGCGCCCGGACACCGGCGAGCGTGACGGCGATCTGCGCTGTCCGGCGGTCCCTGACCGCGTCGGCCGCCATGGGCCGATCCTGCCAGGCTGGCCCCGCCCACCCGAGCGGGACCAGGGCCACCCCGGCTCGGCTGCGTCTCTGCTTCGCCCCGCGGTGCACAGACGGAGCGTCCGGCACATCCCCCGGACCGTCAGGGTCCGATCCAGACGACACCGGCCTGGCGGCCGGTCACGCCGTCGCGGCGGTGGCTGAACAGCTCCGGGTCCTCCGCCGTGCAGCGGGGGTCGGCGACCACCCGCAGCACGCCCAGGGAAGCGAGCTGGCCGGCGAGACCGGTGCGCAGGTCGAGGCCGGGAGTCCCCCGCCGGGTGGTGGTCGCGCTGCCCGGAAGGCGCGCCTCCACCTCGTCCCTCAGCTCGGCCGGAACCTCGTAGCAGGCACCGCAGACCGCCGGTCCGAGCAGCGCGTCGGTGCCGGCGGGACGGGCGCCGAGCCCGCCCATGGCGCGCACCGCGCTGGGAACCACCCCCGCGCCGGCGCCCGACCGCCCCGCGTGCACCGCCGCAACCACCCCGGCGCCCGGGTCGGCGAGCAGCACCGGTACGCAGTCCGCGACGAGCACGGCCAGCGCCAGGCCGGGGCTCGCCGTGACCAGCGCATCGGTGCCCGGCACCGGATCGGTCCGCGGGCCGTCGACGACCGCGACGCGGCCGCCGTGCACCTGCTCCATCCACGCCAGCCGCTCCTGACCGAGGCCGATGGCGCGGGCGAGGCGGTCACGGTTCGCCGCAACCGCCGCGGGGTCGTCGCCGACGTGGGTGGCGAGGTTGAACGACGCGTAGGGACCGGCGCTCGCCCCGCCGGAGCGGGACGTGACGATCCGGCGGACTCGGGCCACGGCCCGGAGGCTATCCCTTGAGGAAGTCCGGGATGTCGAGCTCCTCGTCGAGCTCGACCGTGCGGCGCACGTGCCCGTTGGACCCGAGCGGCGCGGTCGACCGCCCGGGTGCCGGGGCCGTGGCGGGAGGGCCGTAACGGGAGGTCACGGTCGGCATGGCCGGTGTGGTCGGCACCGACGCCGGCGGCGATTCGGCCCGCCGCGACGTCTCGACCGGCTTGTGCTTGGGTGACCCGCCGTCGAAGCCGGCCGCGATGACGGTCACCCGCACCTCGTCGCCGAGCGCGTCGTCGATGATCGCGCCGAAGATGATGTTCGCCTCGGGGTGGGCCGAGTCCGCCACCATCGAGGCCGCCTCGTTGATCTCGAAGATGCCCAGGTCCGACCCGCCGGAGATCGACAGCAGCACGCCGTGAGCGCCCTCCATCGACGCCTCCAGCAGCGGGCTCGCGATCGCCAGCTCGGCCGCCGAGATGGCGCGGTTGTCGCCGCGGGCGCTGCCGATCCCCATCAGCGCCGAGCCGGCGCCGCTCATCACCGACTTCACGTCGGCGAAGTCGAGGTTGATCAGGCCGGGGGTGGTGATCAGGTCGGTGATGCCCTGAACGCCGGAGAGCAGCACCTGGTCGGCGCTCTTGAAAGCGTCCATCACGCTCACGTTGCGGTCGCTGATCTGCAGCAGCCGGTCGTTCGGGATCACGATGAGCGTGTCGCACTCGCTGCGCAGCTGCTCGATGCCGAACTCGGCCTGCGCGGCCCGCTTCTTGCCCTCGAAGGTGAACGGCCGGGTCACGACGCCAATGGTCAGCGCGCCGAGCTTGCGGGAGATGCTGGCCACGACCGGCGCCCCGCCGGTGCCGGTGCCGCCGCCCTCGCCGGCGGTGACGAAGACCATGTCGGCCCCCTTGAGGACCTCCTCGATCTCCTCGCGGTGGTCCTCGGCCGCCTTGCGGCCGACGTCCGGGTTGGCACCGGCGCCGAGGCCGCGGGTCAGCTCCCGGCCGACGTCGAGCTTCACATCGGCATCGCTCATCAGCAGCGCCTGCGCGTCGGTGTTGATCGCGATGAACTCGACGCCCTTGAGCCCGACCTCGATCATCCGGTTGACGGCGTTGACGCCGCCGCCCCCGATGCCGACGACCTTGATGACCGCGAGGTAGTTGTGCGGTGGTGTCATCCGACTGCCTTCCCTCGGTGTGGTCGCCGGGCTACCCGTCCTTCTCAGGCCTCACCCTCAGGTTGACGGTTATTGTTATGTCAACCTCGCCGTTGTCGGGACAGTAGGCAGCGGGTCGGGGACGGTCCAGGACCGGCGCGGCGTGTCGCGGCAATCCCTGGGTAAGGGGCGTGCTGTCACGTACGGTGATCACGATCATCGCTTCGTGATGAACGGGGGACGGCGATGGGGTTCGACCGGCGCTCGGTGGCGATCGGGATGCTGGCCCTGCTCGCCGCGGCCGGCGCGGGCGTCGCGGCGGGTGCGGTGCTGGACGGCCAGCGGAAGGCAGCCGGGCGGGCCCGCTCGCCGGCGGCGTCGGCGACAGCGGCCAACGCTTCCTCGCCGGTGCCGTCGCCGGTGACCTCTCCCCCGCGGTCCGGACCGACCGTGCCGGTCTACGTGCTGGGCGACACCGAGGCCGGGCCGCGGCTCTACCGCGAGTTCCGTCCCGCCGGCGGGGCCGCCGAGACCGACCGGGTGCGAGCGGCGGTGGCGGGGCTGGCCGACCAGCCCGACGACCCGGACTACCGGACGCCCTGGCGGGCCGTGCGGGTCGCGCGGCTGGCCAGGTCGGGCGCTGACGTCACGGTCGCCTTCGCCGGCGCGCCCCGGTTGGCGGCCCCGGCGGAGGCGTTCGTCGCCGTACAGCAGGTCGTGCACACCGTCACCGCGGCGGACAACGCGGTGCAGCGGGTACGGGTGATGGCCCCGGGGCTGCCCGCGGCGCTGACCCGGACGCCCGTCGGCCGCGCCCCGCAGGTCGACGTGCTGGCGCCGGTCTGGCTGCTCAGCCCGGCGGACGGCAGCCGCACGGGCCGGCCGGTGGTCATCCGGGGCACCGCGTCGGTCTTCGAGGCGACCGTCAGCGTGGAGGCGCGCCAGGGGTCGGCCGTGGCCGCCAGGGCGACGGCCACCGCGAGCGTGGGCGGACCCGGCCGCGGCACCTGGGCGGCGACGGTGAGCCTCCCGCCGGGCGAGTACGTGCTGGCCGCATACGAGGTGTCGGGGAAGGACGGCTCGCGGCTGTCGGTGGACACCAAGCGCATCACGGTCGACTAGCTCCCGCTGCTCAGCGGACCGTGACCACCGTGGGCGTGCTCACGTCGTAGCGCTGGCCCGGTCGGCGCAGCAGCGCCGCCAGCACCTGGGCCTTCGCCGCCGGCTCGTCGGCACCGCCCCAGAGGACGGTCCGCCCGCCCGTCAGGCTCAGCGTCACCGAGTCCGGCGTCGGCGCGGTGACGGCCAGCACCTGGGCCGCGACGGGCGGCGGCAGGGCGGTGAGCGCGGACAGCGCGGCGCCGCAGGGGGGCTCGTCGGGTGCGGTGCACGGGACGTCCAGCCGCGGCAGGCCCTTCGGCCGGCCGGCCAGACGCTGGAAGACGACGCCCTCGCCGTCCACGAGCCAGGCCGCGCCGCCGCGGGCGACGACGGCCACGCCGCGACGCTCGGTCACCGTGATCTTCAGCGTGGACGGCCACGATCGGGCCACGGCGACTCTGGCCACGCCCGGGATCCGGCGCACCCGCTCGGCGACCGCATCCGTGTCGACGCGGGCGAGCGGCTCACCCTCGGGTACGGCGGCCGCCTGGCGGACCGACTCCGCGGGCAGCGCGCGGGCGCCGCCGACCGCGACCGTGCGCACGCCGAGCACCCCCGTGAAGCCGACCACCCAGACGGCCGTGGCCAGCACCAGGAGCACGACCGCGGCCAGGACCAGAACCCGTCGGCGGCCGCTCCCCGCCCCCCGGAGGCTCCCCGCCGGCGCTGGGGCCACCCGGGTCGCGCCGCTCACCTGGCCGCCCGCTCCGGCCGCGCCTGCGCTCCGCGACCCGGCCCAGAGGCGGAGTCTCCCGACGGACACGTCTCTGCTCCGCCACGCGGCGCGGGGACGGAGCGTCCCGGAACCCTCACCCCGCTCCCCCGCGCACCGCCACCCGCTCGAGCGCCGCGAGCACGTCCGGGGCGAGCGCGGTCACGTCCCCCGCACCCATGGTGATCACCAGGTCGCCTGGCCGGGCTCGCCGGGCCAGCTCGTCCGCCACCGCCGACCGGTCGGCCTCGAAGCGCACCCGCGCCGCCGGAAGCGGCACCGCGGAGGCGACCAGCGCGCCCGTGACGCCCGGCACCGGGTCCTCCCGCGCCGCGTACACGTCGAGCACGACGACCTCGTCGGCCAGCCCGAGCGCCGCACCGAACTCCCGCGCGAAGGCCGCGGTCCTGCTGTACAGGTGCGGCTGGAACGCGACCAGCACCCGACCGCCACCCGCCACCGTCCGCGCCGCGCGCAGCGTCGCGGCGACCTCGGTCGGGTGGTGCGCGTAGTCGTCGTACACCCGCACGCCGCCGGCCTCACCCCGCCGCTCGAAACGGCGCCGGACCCCGCCGTAGCGGCCGATGCCGTCGACCAGCCCGGCCGCGGGCAGACCGAGCTCGAGGCCGGTCAGCACCGCGGCGGCGGAGTTCAGCGCCATGTGCCGGCCCGGCACCGGCA
>DASPYH010000041.1:0-5664 GCA_035636875.1 Mycobacteriales bacterium
CAGCTCGCGGACCGCGGTCTTCCCGTCCGGCATCCGCACCTCGTCGACGCGCAGGCCGACGACCCGTCCCCGGTAGACGCGGCGGGACGAGACGACCTCGAACTCGCGGGTCACGCCGGGACGCCGGCCGGCTGCGACAGCCCGTTCGGCACCGGCGCGCCGTTGTGCCCGGGCAGCTCGACCGGCAGCCGGTCCGCCGCGGCGTATTCCAGCGCGGCCCGGACGAAGGCCCGGAACAGCGGCTGCGGGCGGGTCGGCCGGGAGGTGAACTCCGGGTGCGCCTGAGTGCCGACGAAGAACGGGTGCGTCTGCCGCGTCAGCTCGCCGTACTCGACCAGCCGGCCGTCCGGCGACGTGCCGGAGAAGATCATTCCCGCCTCCTCCAACCGCGACCGGTAGTCGTTGTTGACCTCGTAGCGGTGCCGGTGCCGCTCGGACACCTCGGTCGCGCCGTACGCCTGCGCCACCAGCGACCCTGGCGCCAGGGTGGCCGGATAGGACCCGAGCCGCATCGTGCCGCCCATGTCCCGCTCGCCGGCGACCACGTCGAGCTGGTCGGCCATCGTCGAGATCACCGGGTGCGGCGTGTCCGGGTCGAACTCGGTCGAGTTGGCGCCGTCCAGCCCGGCAAGGTTGCGGGCCGCCTCGATCACCATGCACTGCAGGCCCAGACACAGGCCGAGCGTCGGGATCCGCCGCTCCCGGGCGTACCGGATCGCGCCGAGCTTGCCCTCGATCCCCCGCACGCCGAAGCCGCCCGGGATCAGGACACCGTCCACTCCGGACAGGGCGGCGGCCGCACCGGCCGGCGCCTCGCAGTCGTCGGCCGGCACCCAGCGGATCTCCACCCGCGCGCGGTGGGCGAACCCGCCGGCCCGCAGGGCTTCGGTGACCGACAGGTAGGCGTCCGGCAGGTCGACGTACTTGCCCACCAGCGCGACGGTGACCGTCTGGGTGGGACGGTGCACCCGGTCGAGCAGGTCGCCCCAGACGGTCCAGTCCACGTCATGGAACGGCAGTCCCAGCCGGTGGACCACGTACGCGTCGAGACCCTCGGCGTGCAGCACCTTCGGGATGTCGTAGATGGACGGTGCGTCTGCGGCGGACACCACGGCATCGGTGTCCACGTCGCACATCAGCGAGATCTTGCGCTTCAGCGACGGCGGGATCTCCCGGTCGGACCGGCAGACCACCGCGTCCGGCTGGATGCCGATGCTGCGCAGCGCCGCCACCGAGTGCTGGGTCGGCTTGGTCTTCAGCTCGCCCGAGGGCGCCAGGTAGGGCACCAGCGAGACGTGCAGGAAGAAGCAGTTGTCCCGGCCGACGTCGTGGCGGACCTGCCGGGCCGCCTCCAGGAACGGCAGCGACTCGATGTCGCCGACCGTCCCGCCGACCTCGGTGATCACCACGTCGGGGGCGGGCTCGGCGAGCGCCGCGCCCCGGACCCGCTCCTTGATCTCGTTGGTGATGTGCGGGATGACCTGGACGGTGTCCCCGAGGTACTCCCCGCGCCGCTCCTTCGCGATCACCGTCGAGTAGACCTGGCCGGTGGTGACGTTCGCCGACGCGTGCAGGTCGGTGTCGAGAAAGCGCTCGTAGTGGCCGACGTCGAGGTCGGTCTCGCCCCCGTCCCCGGTGACGAACACCTCGCCGTGCTGGAACGGGTTCATCGTGCCCGGATCGACGTTGAGGTAGGGGTCCAGCTTCTGCATGGTCACCCGGAGGCCGCGCGCCTTGAGCAGGCTGCCGAGGCTGCTGGCCGTCAGCCCCTTGCCCAGGGAGGACGCGACGCCCCCGGTGACGAACACGTGCTTGGTCTGGCCGACCGACTGCGCCAAGGGGGGCTCCCGCGGTGTCCATGCGGGCCGTCCGGCTGCTCGGGGCCCGCGATCCACGGGAATCCACGGTAACACGAACGGGCTCGGCGACCCGCCGCCGCGCCGCGGGCAAGGCTGGTCAGGACGACGACGTGGGTGGGAACGCCGCGTCCGCCCCGCTCGCCGTGCCGTACTGTCCCGTCCGCCCCGCCGACTGCTGCGCCAGCGCGAACACCGCAGCCACCTGCCCGACCGGCCGGTCCGCGTCGTCCACCGTCGACACCGCCGAGGACAACCCGCGGTCCGCCCGCACCGCCGCGACCAGCCCGTCGGTGGCCGCGGCCGCCGACGTGCCGGCCACCAGCGCGCCCCGACCCGCCCGGTCGAGCGCGGACACCAGCTCGCTCAGTGTCCGGACCCGCGCCTGCGGGTCCGCGCCGGTCACCCGGCCCGACGCGACCACCACGGCGAGGTCCGCGGCGCCGACCTGAGGGCTGTCCACCCGGAGCATCTGCAGGCTGGCGAAGCCGGAGAGCACCTCGCTGGTCGTCGCCGGCTCAGGGTCGCCGCTCTTCGACCCCAGCAGCGCGTACGACAGCAGCGCGCCGGAGAGCACCCCGGCGTCGTCGCTCTCCGGCAGCTGGAAGCCGGCCGGCTGCCCGCCGCCGGTCACGAAGGACTTCACGTCCGCGGCCCGCCGCGGGTCGGAGTAGTCGTCGGTGAGCTGGACCCTTCCGGTCACCCGGGCACCGGCCCGCTCGAGCACCTTCTGCACGCCGTCCGTGGTGGCGCCGCTGGCCTGCGCCGTCGCCACCAGGACCACCTTGGCGTCGCGGAGGGCACCGGCGACCAGCTTCGGCGTCAACGAGGCGGCGACGGCGTCGTCGCTCCTGGTCTGCCCGCGCAGCGCCTGCAGGTCGGACTGGAGGTCGCGCTTGTCGTCGGTCAGCCCACGCACCTGGCCGCGCAGGTCGTCCAGCACCGCCCCGTTGAGCTGGGTGGTGCCGAGCAGCACGCCGAGCGCGAGGGCGAGGAAGACGGCGACGAGCGAGACGATGTGGTACCGGAAGTCGATCACGAGAAGAGCCCTCGCACCCAGGACGCGGCGGTGTCCCACCAGTCGACGAGCAGCGTGACGTACGTGCGGCCGGCGGTGGACACCGACAGCACGACGCCGGTCGCCACCAGCGCGGCGAGCACGAGCACGACCAGCGCGAGGCCGGAGATGCGGCTGCGGTGCAGCCGGGTGACGCCCTTGGCGTCGACCAGCTTGCCCCCCACGCGCAGCCGGGTGAGGAACGTCGACGCCACGCCCGCCCGGCTCCTGTCCAGGAACTCCAGCAGCGTCGCGTGTGTCCCCACCGTGACGATCAGCGCAGCACCCTTGTCGTCGGCGAGCAGCAGCGCGATGTCCTCGCTCGTGCCGGCCGACGGGAAGACGACCGCGTCGACCCCGAGGTCCTGCACCCGCTCCAGCCCTGGCGCCCGCCCGTCCTGGTCCGCGTGCACGACGACCTCGCCACCCGAGCGCAGCACCTCGTCGGACATCGCGTCCATGTCGCCGACGAGGAGATCCGGGTGGTAGCCGGCCTCGCGCAGGGCGTCCGCACCGCCGTCCACGCCGATCAGCACCGGCTTGAACTCGCGGATGTAGTGCCGCAGCGCCGCGAGGTCCTCCTTGTAGTCGTACCCCCGCGCGACCACGAGCGCGTGCCGGCGGGCGAGCCTGGTGCGCACCTCGGGGACGCCGACGCCGTCCAGCAGCAGTGTCCGCTCCCGCTTCATGTACTCCATCGTGTTGGCGGCGAACGCCTCCAGCTGGGCGGACAACCCGGCCTTCGCCTCCAGCAGCTGGACGGAGACGGTCTCCGGCGTCTGCGCCTGGCCCTTCGCGACGATCTCGTCGCCCTGGTAGAGCGTGTCACCGTCGAGGCGGACCCTGGCTCCGTCCTTGACCGCCGCGAAGACCTCCGCCCCCACGTCGTCGAGCACGGGGATGCCGGCCCCGACGAGGATCTCCGGCCCCAGGTTGGGGTAGCGCCCGGAGATGTTCGGGCTGGCGTTGACCACCCCGCCCACCCTCGCCGCGACTAGCGCGTCGGCGCTGGCCCGGTCGAGGTCGTCGTGGTCGATCACCGCGATGTCACCCGGGCGCAGCCGCGGCAGCAGGCTCTTGGTCCGCCGGTCCAGCCGGGCGACTCCGGTGACACCGGGCAGGGGCGTCTCCGTGCGCCGGCGAAGAGCGAGCTTCATGGGTGCAGGGTGCCACCCGATACCGGCGGAGAAAGGGAGCGAAACGCCCGGCGGGGCGAATCGGGTTTCACTTCTGCGGCACGGCCCGGTCCGCCGCGGCCGACTCAAGCAGTTCCTCGGCGTGCGCGCGGCCGAGCTCGGAGCCCTCCAGGCCGGCGAGCATCCGGGCCAGCTCCCGCACCCGGCCGCCGTCGTCGAGCAGCCGTACGTCGCTCCTGGTCACCAGCGCCCCGCCGGCGTCGGCCTTGTCCACCACCACGTGCCGGTCCGCGTAAGCCGCCACCTGCGGCAGGTGGGTGACGACCAGCACCTGGTGGTCTCGGGCGAGCCGGGCCAGCCGGCGGCCGACCTCGACCGCGGCGCGCCCGCCGACCCCCGCGTCGACTTCGTCGAAGACCATCGTCGGCACCGGGTCCGCACCGGCGAAGACGACCTCGACCGCGAGCATCACCCGGGACAGCTCTCCCCCGGAGGCACCGCGCTGGATCGGCAGCGCCGGCGCGCCGCTGTGCGGGCGGAGCAGCACCTCGACCTCGTCGACGCCGTCCGGCCCGACCGCGACCCGCTCGCCGTCGAGGTCCACCGCCGGCCCGTCCCGGGACGCCGGCTTTCGCCGGACCTCCACCCGCACGGTGGCCTGCGGCATCGCGAGGCCGGCCAGCTCCGCGGTGACCGCGGCGGAGAACCGCGCGGCGGCCGCCGTCCGCTCCGCCGACAGCTCGCCGGCCAGCCGGGTCACCTCGGCACCGGCCGCGTCCCGCTCGGCCGCGAGCGCGGCCAGCGCGTCCTCGGATACGTCCAGTGTGGACAGTCGCGGCCCGGCGTCGGCCGCCCAGGCGAGCACTCCGTCGACGGTGCCCGCCGGCTGCCCGGGGCTCGCCGGCTCACCGTACTTGCGGGTCAGCGCCTTCAGTGCCGCCCGCCGGTCCTCCACGGCAGCCAGCCGGGCCGGGTCGACGTCGATGCGCTCGCCGTACGAAGCGAGCTCGGCCGCCAGGTCCGCGACCAGGTAGCCGACCTCGTCCAGGCGCTTCTCCAGCGCCGCCAGCTCCGGGTCGGCAGCGGACTCGTGCGCCAGCACGCGGCGGGCCGCGCCGAGCAGGGCCGTCACGTCGGCGTCGCCCGCGGCCGGGTCGGCGGGGTCGCCGGCCAGCGCGGCGTGCGCGGCCTGCGCGGCTAGCCGCAGCGCGTCCGAGTGGGCGAGCCTCTCCGCCTCCACCCCGAGCCGCACGTCCTCGCCGGGCTCCGGGGCCACCGCCTCGATCTCCGCCAGTCCGTGCCGCAGCACGTCGGCCTCGCGGGCCAGCTCCCGCACCCGGGCGGTCCGGTCGGCCAGGTCCGCGGCCAGCGCCTGCCACCGCTGGTACGCGCTCCGGTGCCGGACCAGCAGGCGCCCGACCGGTGCCCCGGCGTACCGGTCCAGCGCCGCCCGCTGCTCCGCCGGCCGCAGCAGGCGCAACTGGTCGGACTGGCCATGCACCGCGAGCACGCCCTCGGCCAGGTCGCCGAGCAGCCCGATCGGCACCGCGCTGCCGCCCAGGAACGCTCGGGAGCGGCCCTCGACCGCGATCGCGCGGGAAACCAGCAGCTCGCC
>DASPYH010000042.1:0-6552 GCA_035636875.1 Mycobacteriales bacterium
CGATCCGGCGAGCCCGGCGAGGCCGCTGCCGTGGTGCGGAGAGCCGAGCGTGATCACCCGGCGAGCGAAGCTGCGGCCGCCGTCGTCCTCCACCCAGAGTCGGGCCACCACGCCGCCCGCCGAGTAGCCGACGATGTCGACCGACGGCGCTCGGGTCCGCTTCAGCGCGGCATGCACCGCGGCGTTCAGCACTGCCGCCTGGTCGCGCAGGTCGCCGGTCCCGTTGCCGGGCAGGTGCACCACCTGGGCGTCCTTGCCCGCGGCGCGCAGCCGCCGGGCGAGCGCCTCCAGGCTGGGGGTCGACCCGCCGTAGCCGGGCACCAGCAGGACCGGGCCGGGCCGGTCCTGGGGGGCGGCGACCAGCGGGCGGTCGCCGCCCCGGGTCAGCACGAGCGCGACCGCCACGAGCACGCCGGCCAGCGCTGCCGCGACCACGACGAGCACCAGGCGGCGCCGGGCCGACGGCAGCGAGGACAGCACAGGTCAATCCTCCGTCAGCCGGGGTCAGGCCCGCGTGAACGACCGGCGGCCCGAGCGGCCCTCGACGGTGGCCGGGTGCGCCCCTGCGGTTCGCGTCCTCGGCTGACCCGGCGGTCTGCTCCGGGCCCGGTCACACGCGTCGGGCTCGTGGCGGCGCGCAGGCAGACAGCGCCGTCGCCGCTGGCCCGCGTCGGGGGTCAGCCGACGAGGACGACCTCCAGGGTGCGCGGGCCGTGCACGCCCTCGACCCGGTGCAGCTCGATGTCGCTGGTGGCGGACGGGCCGCTGATCCAGGTCTGCGGCCGGATCGGGTCGAGCCGCGCGACCGCCTCGGGAACCGTCTGGACGACCTGGTCGGCGCGCACGATGCAGAGGTGGTAGTCGGGTACCAGGGTGATCACCCGGCGACCCTGGTCGGCGGACCCGTCGAGCACGAGGGTGCCGGTCTCGGCGATGGCGACCGTGCAGGCGGTGACGACGCCGTCGAGCCGGTCGAGTTCGGCCGGGGTGAGCCCGTCGTCGACCACCGCGCCGCGCGGCCGGTGCGGCAGGCCGGGCGGGACGACGACGCGTTCGGCACCGCGGTCGGCGAGCGCCGCCGTGAGGGTCGCGTCCAGGTCCTCGGGAGCGGTCCGGCGGACGCCGGCGCGGTAGTCGACCAGGCGGTCGCCGAGCAGGTCCAGCAGGGCGGCGGTGTCCAGGTCGCCGTGCGTGCGGTACGCCCGCGGCACCTCGGGCGCGGCCGGCGCGTCGCGCAGCGCCCGCCGCACCCGCGCGAGCACCTCGTCCCGCGCGGCGCTCACTGCGTCGTCCCGTGGGTCCGCGTCCACCAGTCGCGGAACGTCTCCGGCGGTGGCAGGGGCAGGTCCCGGCTCGCGGTCCAGCCCGACCCCGGCGGCGGCAGGGTAGAGATGCGGCCGCGGCGACGGCCGAGCAGCCGGCCGAGGCGGGCCGCCCGCAGCGCCCGGGCCCACCGCTCGGGGCGACCCATCGTCCAGGCGGCGGCGGTCATCAGCGCGTCCTCGGGGGTGGGGACGCGGTGCGCCGCCCGCTTCTCCTCGACCACCCGCCCGCGGAGGTGGACCAGCAGCCGCGGGATGTCGATCTTCACCGGGCAGGCGTCGTAGCAGGCCCCGCACAGCGAGGACGCGTATGGCAGGGACGCGGCGACCGGATCCGCGACGCCGGTGAGCTGCGGCGACAGCACCGCGCCGATCGGCCCGGGGTAGACCGAGCCGTACGCGTGCCCGCCGGTGCGCTCGTAGACCGGGCACACGTTCAGGCAGGCCGAGCAGCGGATGCAGCGCAGCGCGTCCCGCCCGACCTGGTCGGCGAGCACCGCCGTACGCCCGTTGTCCACCAGCACCAGGTGCACCGCTCGGGGCCCGTCGTTGGATGAGCGCTCCCCGGAAGACCCGGTGGTCCGGTGCACGCCGGTCCACATCGACGTGTACGGGTTCATCCGCTCGCCGGTGGACGACCGTGGCAGCAACTGCAGGAACACCTCCAGGTCGGCCCAGGTCGGCACCACCTTCTCGATGCCCATGACGGTGATCAGCGTCTCCGGCAGCGTCAGGCACATCCGGCCGTTGCCCTCGGACTCGACCACCACGAGGGTGCCGGTCTCGGCCACCGCGAAGTTCGCCCCGCTGACCGCGACCCGGGCGGACAGGAAGCGCTGCCGCAGGTGCCGCCGCGCCGCCTCGGCCAGCGCGCGGGGGTCGTCCGTGAGCCCGGGGTCCACGCCGGGCATCTCGCGGCGGAAGATCTCCCTGATCTCGGCCCGGTTGCGGTGGATCGCGGGCACCAGGATGTGCGACGGCGCGTCGTGGCCGAGTTGGACGATCAGCTCGGCGAGGTCTGTCTCGTGCGCGGTGATCCCGGCGGCCGCGAGCGCCTCGTTCAGGCCGATCTCCTGGGTCGCCATCGACTTGACCTTGACCACCTCGTCGGCCCCGGTGGCCCGCACCAAGTCGGCGACGATGCCGTTGGCCTCGGCCGCGTCCCGCGCCCAGTGCACCTGCCCGCCGTGGGCCGTCACCCGCTCCTCCAGCTGGACGAGGTAACGGTCCAGCCCAGCCAGCGTCGCGGCCTTGACCGCCGCCCCGGCCTCCCGCAGCGCATCCCAGTCCGGCACCTCGGCGACCACGGCCGCCCGCTTCGCGCGGATCGTCCCGGTGGCCCGGCGGAGGTTCGCCCGCAGCTGGGGGTCGGCGAGCGCCGACCGCGCCGCCTCCGGGAACGGCCGGTCGCCGCGCAGGTGCCCCACGCCGGGCGGCGCGGTCGGGATGCCCAGATAGACGCTCACGCGATGCCCTCCCGGGAGGCGAGGATCTCGGCCAGGTGCACCGCGCGGACGCCGGTGCGCAGCCGGGACAGCCCGCCGCCGATGTGCAGCAGGCAGGACGAGTCCCCGGCCGTGCAGACCTCCGCCCCGGTGTCCAGGACGGCCCGCATCTTGTCCGCGAGCATCGCGGTGGACGTGTCCGCGTTCTTGATCGCGAACGTGCCGCCGAAGCCGCAGCACTGCTCGGCGGCGGGCAGCTCGACCAGGTCGAGGCCGCGCACCGCCCGCAGCAGCCGCAGCGGCCGGTCGCCGACGCGCAGCAGCCGCAGCGAGTGGCAGGTCGGGTGGTAGGTCACCCGGTGCGGGTACGACGCGCCGACGTCGGTCACCTCGAGCACGTCCACCAGCAGCTCGGACAGCTCGTACGTCCGCGCCGCCACCGCCTCGGCCCGCACGGCCAGCGCGTCGTCCCCGGCCCGGCGCGCCACCTCGGCGTGCTGGTGGCGAACCGAGCCGACGCACGAGCCCGACGGCGCGACGACCACCTCGTACGGCTCGAAGGTGTCGACGTGCCGGCGGACCAGGCCGATCGCGTCGGTCGCGTACCCGGTGTTGACGTGCATCTGCCCGCAGCAGGTCTGCCCGGGCGGAAACACCACCTGGTGCCCCAGTCGCTCCAGCACGGCCACCGTCGCCTGCCCGGCCGCCGGCACCATCGCGTCCACGATGCACGTCACGAACAGCGCGATCCGCACCCCAGCATCAGACCACGGCGACGGCTCCGCCGGGCGGACGGAATGCCGCCAGCAGGGTGCCGCCCGGCGCCTGCTCGGTCGTACCTGCGCATCATCCTGCGGGCGATCTATCGGCCGGGTCTGAACGGCGCACCGCGCCCTAAGCTCCCGGCATGAACGTCGTGTTCGTCGAGCCGTCGTTCCCGCCGACACAGCGCCACTTCGCCCGCGCGCTGTCGGACGCCGGCGCCAGCGTGATCGGCGTCGGCGACCGCCCGGCCGACTGGCTCGACGAGGAGCTGCGCGGCTGGCTGGCCGACTACCACCAGGTGCCGTCGGTCACCGACGCCGGCGTGCTCGCCGACGCCGTCCGGTGGATCCAGAGCCGCCTGTGGGTGGACCGGCTGGAGACCACGATCGAGGCGCACACGCTGCCGGTCGCCCAGGTCCGCGAGGCGTGCACGATCCCGGGCACGTCGGTGCGGACCGCGTGGCTGTGCCGGGACAAGCCGTCGATGAAGGAGTCGCTCCGCAAGGCTGGCGTCCCGACCGCCGCCTCAACGGCCGCGCACAGCGCGGACGACGTCTACGCGTTCGCCGACGCCGTCGGCTTCCCGCTGATCCTCAAGCCCCGCACCGGCGCCGGCGCGCTGGACACGGTGAAGGTGGACGACCGCGGCCAGCTGGATGCGGCGCTGGGCGCGCAGGGCAACGCCGAGTCCATCGCCGTCGAGGAGTTCGTCGAGGGACACGAGGGCTTCTACGACACGCTGTCCATCGACGGCGAGCCGAAGCTGGACTTCGTCTCGCACTACTTCCCGAACGTGCTGGAGGCGATGCGGACCCGGTGGATCTCGCCGCAGTTCGTGGCGACCAACCGCGTCGACACGGTGACCGACTACCGGCAGTTGCGCGAGCTCGGCCACCGGGTGAACGAAGCGCTCGGCATCGGCACCTCCGCCACCCACATGGAGTGGTTCTTCGGCCCGAAGGGGCTGCGGTTCTCCGAGATCGGCTGCCGGCCGCCGGGCGTCGGCGCCTGGGACCTCTACTCCGCCGGCAACGACCTCGACCTCTACCGCGCCTGGGCGGACGCGATCGTGCACGGGACGGTCTCCCCCGCTCCGTCCCGCCGTTACGCGGCCGGCATCGTCGCGCTGCGCCCGGATGCGGACGGCGCGATCACCGGCTACTCGGGCATCGACGACGCGCAGGCGCGGCTCGGCGAGTGGGTCATCGACGCGCACTTCCCGCCGCCCGGCACGCCGACCCAGCCGGTGGCCGCCGGCTACATGGCGAACGCGTACGTCCGGATGCGCCATCCGGACTATGACGTGCTGCGCGGCCTGCTCGACGACGTGGGCCGCACGGTCCACGTCCACGCCGGCTGAGGCTGGGCGCCTGCCGCCGGTCACATCACCGCCCGTGGCCGCGCAGCAGCGCGAACCA
Organism: Mycobacteriales bacterium; assembly: GCA_035636875.1. Classification (GTDB taxonomy): domain Bacteria; phylum Actinomycetota; class Actinomycetes; order Mycobacteriales; family CADCTP01; genus CADCTP01. The sequence goes on from DASPYH010000042.1 coordinate 4,951, forward strand.
CGACCACCCCACCCCCCGCCGCCGGCGCCGGCATGCCGGCCGCCGTGCGCGCTCGGCCGCATGCCGCTCAGCGCAGGAACAACCCCCGTTCGAATGTCCCATGGTGTCTTCAGTCGCGCCCGCGGGCCTGCAATACTCCCGCCGCCACCTACGTCTCGTAAGGGCACGTGGACTGCCTGTGAGGGCACAGCCGGGCGCGACCGGGCGCATGGCGTGGTGGGATTCATCGGTCGGGGGCCACACGGGGAGGTAACGGTGACAATGTCCACCTGCTCCACATCTCGGCGAGCGGGTCGCTTCGTCCGCGGACCGGGCAGGGTCCTGGTCGCGGTCGTGGTGGCCTGCCTGGCCGTCGCGGCGGCCGCCGGGGTCGCCGGGCCGAGGCGGGCGGCCGCGACGGGCGGGCTGGAGGACCTGGTCGGGCCCGTCGACCCGACGGTGGCCGCGCAACTGCCTTCCGACCCGCGCATCTGGGGCGCGTACTCGCTGCGGCCGACCCCGGACGCGTGCTCGTCCGGCGCGCCGTCCTGCCTGGACAAGACCATCGCCACCATGACCCAGCGGTTCGACGGGCTGGCGCCGACCTGCGACCACGACGCCGTCTTCTCGATGCTCTACCTGCGGGTGACCCAGCACTACGGGGAGGTCGTGGACCTCCCCGGCTTCTTCGTCGCGCCGAGGACCGTGAACTACGAGGACAGGGTGTTCGCGCAGCTCTATACGGGTGCGTACGACGACTGGCACGCGAACCGCCCGGCCACGGTGCCGCCGGCCTGGCGGCTCGCGTTCGCCGCGGCCGACAGCCGCCAGGTGTCCGCGTCCGGCGACGCGCTGCTCGGGATGGTCGCCCACATCCGCCGCGACCTGCCGTTCGCGCTGTGGCGCATCGCCATGGGCAGCCACGACGACCACCTCGCGGTCAACACCATGCTGGAGCAGGTGTACCCGGCGGTGGTCGCCGAGCTGGCCCGCCGCTTCGACCCGACGATCTCGCTGGCGGACACGGTGCCGGGCACCGGGAGGCTGGTCATGGACGTCGTCGAGCAGTGGCGGGAGCAGGGCTGGCAGGACGCGCTGGAGCTGGTGGCGGCGCCCGACCAGGCCAGCTTCACCGCGGTCGCGGAGCGGATCGAGCGGGACGCGTGGACGACCGGGCTGGAGGTCTATCTCGGCACCCGGTACGTGCCGCAGGCGCTCACCGTGGTCCGGGACTCCTACTGCGCCACCCACTGGAACACCTAGAGTCCAGTCGTGTCGGTGCCGTGGCGGGCGTACTCCACTCGACTGATCGGCAGGTCGGCCGAGCTCGAGCACCTCGGCCGGCGGGTCGACGCGGTGCGGGCGGGCCGTCCTGGCGGGCTGGTGCTCGTCTCCGGCGAGGCCGGGGTGGGCAAGTCCAGGCTGGTGCGCGAGGTGAGCGTGCGGGCCGAGGACCGCGGGGTGCAGGTGCTCACCGGCCGCGCGGTGCCCGCCGGGGAGCCGTACCGGCCGCTGGTCGAGGCGATGAGCGCGGCGCTGCGGGACCGGCCGCTGCCCGACGACGACGGGCTGCGGCCGTACCTGCCGGTGCTCGCGGCGGTGCTGCCGGACGCCGAGGTCTCC
>DASPYH010000043.1:0-3673 GCA_035636875.1 Mycobacteriales bacterium
GTCAGGGGCGCGACTGGTTCTGCGCACGGAGCAGGTCGCGGATCTCGGTCAGCAGCTCCTCCTGGGTTGGCGGCACGTCCGGCGGCACCTGACCCCGCTTGCGCCGCTCGTTCAGCGCGTTGAACGGCGCTACGACGACGAAGTAGATGATCGCCGCGGTCAGCACGAAGAAGATGATGGCGTTGACGAAGGCGCCCCACGCGAAGGTCTGGCCGTTGACCGTGAAGGTGCCGCCCTTCTGTCCGCCGCCGCCGACAAGACCGACCAGCGGCTCGACGAACGACTTGCCGAACTGCGTCACCACCGCCGTGAACGCGGTGCCGATGGCCACTGCCACCGCGAGCTCGATGACGTTTCCACGCAGGAGGAAGTCGCGGAAGCCTTTGAGCATGTCGCCGCTCCTGGTGAGGTGAAGGTTGTGTCCGATGGTCCGATCCGGGGGCGAAGAGTAGCGGTCCGTTAGGGAGGCCGCACCGTCACGGTGAGGCGGTAGCGGGCTGCGGCGCCGGCGAGCCGGCGAGCGGCGGCCGGTGCGGCCGCGACGACGAGCAGGACGCCGTCGGCCGGGTCCCGCCCGCGGAGCACCGCGAGGACGCGGACCGCACCGGCAACCAGCGCCGCATCGCTCGCGGGCGGGGCGACCCCTGTGGGGCTCGGCTCGACCGGGGTGCCGAGCACATCGACCCGGTCGCCGGGCCGGACGAGCGCCGCCGCCTGCGGGTCGGCCAACCGCACCGGCACCGCCGCGGACTCGTCCGGCCCGAGACCAGCGGTCAGGCCGGGTCCGACGAGCCGGGCATCGGTGATCGGCTCACCGCGGCGGACGGGACCGGCGACGACCCGGCCGAGAACCGCGGGCACCTCGCGAACCGCGCCAGCCGGCACCGCGTCTCGTGGCAGGCTCGCCGTGCGCACGTCCCTGGTGGCCAGCAGCGCGCCCGCGGGGAGGTCCCTGGCCACGACGACGACCGGAACCGTGCCAAGGGAGGCGGGCGGCACGGCGGGGGCTGCATCCGGCCGCAGCGCGACCAGCACCGCGGTCAGCAGCAGGGCGCCGGCCAGAACCCGGCGCGGCCAGCCGGCGAGCCGCGCCACGATCTTGACGAGTGCCACCCGCCGCCGTCCCCGGCCCCGATCGAGCTCGCCGCCGGCGGCGGACTCGTCGAGCTCGTGCGCGGCGAGCCACCGTCCGTCCGGTAACCACGTGGCGACGCCGCCCGCAGCCGGCGGCACGCCAGTGCTTCCTGACCGGGCCGCAGCAGTCCGCAGGCTGGCGTGCAGGCCTCCTGAGCTTCCCGTCAGCCGGCCGTCGGTGGTGCCGGATGCTCTCCCCGGGACCTCGCGTCCCTCCTGGCGTCCAGCTGCCCGGCCTCCCGCTGCCGGAGCCGCGGTCGGGCTGGGTGGCTCGAGCCCGCGAGCCGCCGGTCCAACCGGCTGCGCTGGACGGGCAGCCAGCAGCCAAGCCGGCTCCGCGGCAGCGGTGATCGGCTCCTGACCGCCAACGCTTCCGGGCGCACGGCGACCGCCACCGGATGGGGGGAGCGGCAGGTCGAACGGCACCCAGCCACCCGTCGGGGCTCGGCCTGACCCGCTCGCTACGTCGTTGGCGTCCACCAGCCCGACGTTAGGCGGCGGGGGAACGGACGCCAGACCTCAAAGGCAATCTGTGGATGACGGTTGCGCCTGTGGACAGCCGTTTCAGGATGCTGCTGCCTTGGTGGTAGATCCGGAGGACGATCCGGACGAACCCGAATTGGATCCCGACGAGGAGGAGGACGCCGATGCCGCTACCGAGGACGAGTCCGCCTTCTTCTCCGCGCCGGTGTCCTTCGCGCTCTTCGCCCCGTTCTTCGCGGCCGCGCGGCTGTCCGTCCGGTAGAAGCCGGAGCCCTTGAAGAGGACCCCGACCGGAGAGAAGACCTTGCGGAGCCGGCTCTGGCAGACCGGGCACATGGTGAGCGGGCTGTCGGAGAACGACTGCACCGCGTCGAAACGGTGACCGCACGCCGAATCTGTGCAGGCGTACTGGTACGTCGGCACGCCGACCTCCTCTTGGCACTCTCATCGTGGGACTGCTAATGGCCATGGTGCTCCACGACAGGCAGTCGCGTCCACCCGCCCGCCGGAGTCACCGCCGCGCCGACCCTGCGGTCCCATGGGTCGGCGGGGAGGTGGCGGACGAGCTCACCGTCGTGGAGCAGCGCGGCGACCGCCACGCCGGCCGGGACGACCGCCAGCGCGCGGTCGAAATAGCCGCCGCCCCGGCCGAGGCGGTTCCCGCGGTGGTCGACGGCAAGCGCCGGGACCAGCACGGCGCCGGCCTTGGCGAGCGCCGTCGGGCCCAGCCGAGAGCCGTCCGGCTCCCGGGTGCCCAGCGCGCCAGGACGCAGCCGGTCCCGGCCCCGGTAGGCAGACCAGTCCAACCCGCCGCCGGTCACGACAGGAAGGAGGACCTCGATGCCCGCGCCCCACAGCGCGTCCAGCAGGTCGAGCGAGCCCGGCTCGCGGCCGACGGGGACGTACGCGGCCACCCGCCCGACACCGTCGAGGCGGCCGAGCAGGTGTCGCCGAAGCACGGAGGCGGCCGCGGCCAGGTCGGAAGGCGACAGCGAGGCCCGGGCGGCGAGCAGACGCGCCCGCCACGCCGCCTTGTCGGCTTCCCCGGTCACGCCGACTAGTCTCGCGTCATGTCGACCTCCCGGCCGCCACGAAAGGCCGTCATCCCCGCCGCCGGACTCGGCACCCGGTTCCTGCCGGCGACAAAGGCGGTTCCCAAGGAGCTGCTTCCGGTGGTGGACACACCGGCGATGGAATACATCGTGGCCGAGGCGGCGCGCGTCGGGCTCACCGACATCCTGGTCGTCACCGGTCGGGGCAAGGAGGCCATCGCCGACCACTTCGACCGGGCGCCGGAGCTGGAGGCGGCGCTGGAGAAGAAGGGCGACGAGGAGCGGCTCGCCGCTGTCCGCCGCTCCTCCGAGCTGGCCGACGTCCATTTCGTCCGGCAGGGTGCCCCTCGCGGGCTCGGGCACGCGGTGCTCCGGGCCGAGGCCTTCGTCAGCGACGAGGTCTTCGGCGTGCTGCTCGGCGACGACATGGTGGACGAGCGCGACGAGCTGCTGGGGCCGATGCTCGAGGTCCAGGCGGGCAAGGGAGGTTGCGTGGTCGCCCTCATGGAGGTGCCCCGCGAGTCGATCTCGCTCTACGGGTGTATCGCTCCGGAGCCCACCGACCAGGACGGGGTCGTCCGGGTCGCAGACCTGGTCGAGAAGCCGTCGCCGGACGATGCGCCGAGCAACCTCGCGATCATCGGCCGGTACGTCCTGGCCCCCACCGTATTTCCCGCGCTGCGCGAGACGCCGCCCGGCAGCGGTGGGGAGATCCAACTCACCGACGCGCTGCGGATGCTGGTGCAGGCGGGAGATCCGGTGCACGGCGTGGTCTTCCGAGGCAGGCGCTACGACACCGGCGACCGCGGCGACTATCTGCGGGCGATCGTGCGGCTGGCCTGCGAGCGCCCGGACATCGGGCCGGAGTTCCGGCAGTGGCTGGAGGACTTCGTGGCAGGACGGGCGTGACCCCGGCGCCCGCAGCGGGGGACCTTGCAGCGCGCGAGCGCGAGGGTGAGGGCGGACGGGGAGTGGGCGGACGGGGAGTGGGCGGACGGGGAGTG
>DASPYH010000044.1:0-8987 GCA_035636875.1 Mycobacteriales bacterium
CGCGAGGGCTTGACATGAGCCTCCTGACGGTCACCGCCGGCACCCGTGCGCACCGCCTGCTGCGGGCGGGCGGGATCGCCGCCGGGGTCCTGGTGGCTCTCGCGATCCCGCTCAACAGCAGCACCGTGCTCAACGGCGAGCTGACCCTGGTCATGGTCTACGCGGTGGCCGCCATGGGGCTCAACCTGCTGGTCGGCTACGGCGGGCAGATCTCGCTGGGCCACGGTGCCTTCTTCGCCGTCGGCGCCTACACCGCCGCCTCGCTGCTGGCGAAGACCGGTGCGCCATACCTGCTCGCCATCCCGGCCGCGGCTGCGGTCACCTTCGCCCTCGGCTACGCCTTCGGGGTCCCGGCACTGCGGCTGCGTGGCCTCTACCTGGCGCTGGTCACGCTCGCGCTGGCGGTCGCGGCCGGCCCGGTGATCAAGCGGGCCGAGCCGCTCACCGGCGGGGTGTCCGGGCTGGCCGTGCCGCAGCCGAAGACACCGTCCTGGCTCGCGGTCGACCCGGACCAGTGGCTCTACCTGCTGGTGCTCGCCATCACCGCGGTGATGCTGCTGATCGCGGCGAACCTCACCCGCGGCAGCCTCGGCCGCACCCTGGTGTCCATCCGGGACGGTGAGCGGGCGGCGACGACGTTCGGCGTCGACGCGGCCAGGGTCAAGGCGCGGCTGTTCGCCTGCAGCGCCGCGTTCGCCGGAGTCGGTGGGGCGCTGTACGCGTACGCGCTGGGGTTCGTGGCCCCGGAGTCGTTCACGCTGCTGCTGTCGTTCACCTTCCTCGGCGCGATCGTCGTCGGCGGGCTCGGCACCGTGGCCGGCGCCGTGCTCGGCGCGCTGTTCGTCGTCTTCGTGCCGCAGTACGCCAGCGACGTCAGCCAGGCGCTCACCGGCGTGATCTACGGCGGCACCCTCATCGCCGTCGTCTACCTGCTGCCCGGCGGCGCCGCCGGCCTGCTGCGCAGGCTGCGCCGGCTGGTCGTCGACGTGCTGGAACCCCCCGCTCGCACAGCGCCCGATCCCCGGCAAGGAGGCCCCGATGCGGTCCCGACGAGTGATCCTGCCCCTGCTGGCCCTCTGGCTGCTGGCCCTGGCGGCGGCCTGCGGCCGTGACGGGGGTGGTGGGGGTGGCGGCGGGGGGGCCGGCGAGCCGGGCATCACCGACACGACGGTGAAGCTCGGCAGCAGCTACCCGTTCAGCGGGCCCGCGTCGGCGTACAGCGTCATCCCCAAGGCGATCAACGGCTACTTCAAGAAGGTCAACGAGGCCGGCGGGGTGAACGGCCGCAAGATCGAGTTCGTCACGTACGACGACGGCTATGAGCCGCAGCGGGCGCTGACCAACGCCCGCAAGCTGGTCGAGCAGGACAAGGTCTTCGCGCTGTTCAACCCGCTGGGCACCGCGAACAACCTGGCGATGTGGGACTACCTGAACCAGAAGAAGGTGCCCCAACTGTTCGTCGCCACCGGGTCCTCGGCCTGGGGGGCGGACATCGACAAGCACCCGTACACGATCGGCTGGCAGCCGAACTACCAGACCGAGGCGAAGGTGTACGCGCAGTACCTGAAGACCGCCAAGCCGACCGCGAAGGTCGCGGTGCTGTTCCAGAACGACGGCTTCGGCAAGGACCTGCTCTCCGGCTTCACCACCGGCATCAAGGGCAGCCAGATCACGCTCGTCGCGCAGCAGAGCTACGAGCCGACCGACCCCACGGTGGCCCCGCAGGTGAAGAAGCTGGCCGGCTCCGGTGCGGACGTCTTCCTCGACATCACCACGCCCAAGGCGGGCGCGCAGGCGATCGCCACGGTCGCGCAGACCCCGTGGAAGCCGCTGCACATCCTCAACTCGGTGGCCGCCTCCAAGACGCAGGTGCTCAAGCCGGTCGGGTACAAGTACGCGCAGGGCATCGTGTCCGCCGCGTACACCAAGGCGGCCGACGACCCGCAGTGGAAGAACGACCCGGCGATGCAGGGCTTCCTCACCGACCTGAAGAAGTACGCCCCGGACGCCGACCCGGAGGACCCGTACAGCGTCTACGGCTGGGCGGTCGGGGAGACCATGGTCGAGACGCTGAAGAAGATGGCCTCGCCGACCCGGGACGCGCTGATGGCCGCCGCCCGCAGCCTCGACCTGTCCCCGGGCCTGCTGCTGCCCGGCATCACGGTGACCACCAACGGCAAGGACGACCCCTACCCGATCGAGGCCATGCAGGTCAGCCAGTTCTCCGGGGAGACCTTCAAGCTGGTCGGTCAGGTCATCCAGGCGACCTCGCAGTAGCCTTCCGGACGCCGGCCCCGGTCACTCCACGCTGCGACCGGGGCCGGCGACGTGCCGGGTTTCAAGATCATCGGGTGGTGGTAGTACTCCGGCGTCAGACGGGGTCCTGCTCTCGAAGGGTTTGACATGCTCGCCTTCGCCGCGGCAATCGTGTTCGCGTTCGCGCTGATCCTGGACTGGGCCAACGCGAACCTGGGTGACGCGTTCACCTGGCAGACGCTGCTGATGCTCGGCCTGCTGCTGCTCTCGCTGCACCTCGCCGGCGTCGGCACCCGCTACCGCGCCCGCGTCCGGCGCTGACCCCGCCGTTCCCGGGTCGGGACCCGGGCGTACGGGCTGACCTTCGAGGGGAGAGCGGATCGTGACGGGCGGGGGGCAACTGGCCGTCGGGCTGGCGATGGTGGTCGGCCTGATCGGCGTGCTCGTGCCGGTCGTGCCAGGAGTCCTGCTGATCTGGCTGGCCGGCCTGGCGTGGGCGATCGCGGACGGCGGCGGGCCGGCGCGGTGGACCGTCTTCGGTCTGATGAGCGCGCTGTTCGTCCTCGGCACGGTGGCGAAGTACCTGCTGCCGGCCCGCTCGGCCGCAGCCCGCGGCGCACCGGCGACCACCCTGCTGGCCGGCGCGCTCGGCGCGGTCGTCGGCTTCTTCGTGATCCCGGTGATCGGCCTGCTGATCGGCGGTATCGCCGGGATCTACCTGGCCGAGCTCGCCCGGCTGCAGGACGGCAGGCGGGCGCTGGTCTCGACCAAGGCGGCGCTGGCCGGCATCGGCATCGGGATCCTGATCGAGCTGGCCGCCGGCGTGCTGATGATCGGGACCTGGCTGGTCGGCGTGCTGGTCACCTGACCCGCCGGTCACCGGACCAGCGGTGCGAGCTCCCGGTTGACCTTGCGCTCGGCCACGAAGGAGAGGAACGGCACCGTCCCGGCCAGCATCACCAGCACGGTCTTGACCGGCGACCAGCGGGCCCGGAAGGCCAGGTCCACCGCGGTCACCAGGTACACCATGTACAGGAAGCCGTGGATCGGGCCGACCACCCGGACCAGCGTCGGCGAGTGCGCGAGGTACTTCAGCGGCACCGCGACGAGCACGAGCAGGATCAGCCACACGCCGACGACGTACGCCATCACCCGGTAGCGGAGCAGCGCCCCCTTCACCGGCCGTGCCCCCTCGTCCTGGGCGCCTGGTTCAGCCGGGCCAGGTAGCGGTTGTATGCCGCCAACTCCGGGTCCTCCTCGTCCGTGACCGGGGCCGGGACCGGGACCTGCGACGTGGGACGCCGCGCGGTCCGGCTCGGCGGGTTCCGTCGGGTCCCGGCGGCCGGCGGCCGGACCGCGTCCCGCACCGTACGCAGCCACAGGACGACCGCGAAGACCGCGAACGCCGGCCATTGCAGGGCGTACCCCAGGTTCTGCGGGGAGTGGGTGACCGCCGCCCGGTGCCATTGCCAGAGCCCGAGCCGGACGAACAGGACCGCGACCGCCAGCACGAGCGCATGCCAGGCCAGCCATCTGGGGGTGAGCAGCCGGCGCACGCGTCAACGCTACCTATCTGCGTGGCGCCGACGGAGGGGGGACGACCGGCCCGATGTCCCCGTCCGGGGCCTCGTCCAGGTCCACCATCACGGGCGCGTGGTCGCTCGGCCCGCTGCCCTTGCGCGCCTGCCGGTCGACCCACGCGGCCCGCACCCGGTCGGCGACCGCGTCGCCGGCCAGCACCAGGTCGATCCGCATGCCGAGGTCCTGGTGGAACGCGCCCGCCCGGTAGTCCCAGTAGGTGAAGATCCGCTCCTTCGGCCACCGCCGGCGCAGCACGTCGGCGAGCCCGGTGGCCTCGAGGCCGGCCAGGGCCTTGCGCTCGTCCGGCGTCACGTGCGTCGACCCGACGAACCTGGCCGGGTCCCAGACGTCCCCGTCGGCCGGCGCGATGTTCATGTCGCCGCAGACCACCGTGCCGGCGACCGGTTCGGCCGCGACCGCGGTCCGCAACGCGTCCAGCCAGGCGAGCTTGTACGCGAAATGCGGGTCGTCCGGGGTGCGCCCGTTCGGCACGTAGACCGACCAGACCCGGACGCCCGCGCTGGTGGCGGCCACCGCGCGGGCCTCGGGGGAGGCCGCCGGGTCGGGGAAGCCCGGCTGGCCGGGAAAGCCGCGGGTGACCGCGTCGAGGCCGACGCGGGACAGGATCGCCACCCCGTTCCAGCGGCCCTCGCCGTGGTGGGCGTACTCGTACCCGCGCCCGGCGAGCTCCGCGCCGAAGGCCTCGTCGAACTCGGCGTCGGACAGCTTGGTCTCCTGGAGGCAGACCACATCCGGATGCCGCTGGTCCAGCCAGCCCAGCAGGCGTGGCAGCCGCACCTTGGCCGAGTTCACGTTCCACGTCGCGAGCCGCACGCCCTCCACGCTAGTGGCCGCCGCGCGGTGCGGCGGCAGTGGACCGTAACGTCGGCGGTGGGTGACCGGGACCGGGAGTGGCTCGGGCGGCTGAGAGGATGCGGGCGTGGGTCAGTGGGTGCTCTTCGACTACGGCGCAGTCTTGTGCACGGCACAGCCGGAGGCGGACCGGCGGGCGCTGGCCGCGACGGCGGGCGTCGACCCGGACGACCCGCCGGCCGCCGAGCGTTTCTGGGCGGCTGCCGTTCACCGACCCGGCCACGCTCGCCGCCGAACTCGGCGTCGAGCCGGCCCGCTGAGGGGGGACCGTGCCGGAGGACGCGTACGACGTCGTGGTGGTCGGCGGCGGCCCGCCGGGGGAGAACGCCGCCGCCCGGGCCCACCGCGGCGGCCTGTCCGCGGTCCTGGTCGAGCACGAGCTGGTCGGCGGCGAGTGCTCGTACTGGGCGTGCATCCCCAGCAAGGCCCTGCTCCGGCCGGTCGAGCTGATGGCGGATGTCCGCCGGACCCCCGGCGTCGCCGAGGCGGTGACCGGCGGCATGCAGACCCGGGCGGTCTTCGGCCGCCGCAACTACTTCGTCGGCAAGGACCCGGACCGGCCGTACGGCCACGACGACTCCAGCCAGCTGCAGTGGCTTGACAAGACCGGGATCGGCTTCGTCCGCGGGCACGCCCGGCTGGCCGGCGAGAAGCGGGTCGAGGTGTTCACCCCGGACGGTGACCGCCGGATCCTCGTCGCCCGCCACGCGGTCGTGCTCGCCACCGGGACCACGGCCACCGTGCCGACCCTGCCGGGCCTGCGCGAGGCTCGGCCGTGGACCAGCCGGGAGGCGACCAACGCCGAGGCCGCGCCGCGTCGCCTCCTGGTGCTCGGCGGCGGGGTGGTGGGCTGCGAGATGTCGCAGGCGATGCGCGGTCTGGGCAGCGAGCAGGTGACGGTCGTCCAGCGCGGACCGCGGCTGCTGCCGAGGCACGAGCCCGTCGCCGCACGGATGCTCGCCGACTCCTTCGCCGAGGTCGGCATCCGGGTGCTCGCCGGCGCGTCCGCCACGGAGGTACGCCGCGACCGGCCCGGCGGCGAGGTCAGGATGGTGCTCGAGGACGGCCGCGAGCTGGTCGGCGACGAGCTGCTGGTCGCGGCGGGCCGGACGCCGGCCACCGCCGATCTCGGCCTGCACACCGTCGGTCTCCAGCCGGGCAAGTACGTCGAGGTGGACGACTCGATGCACGCGCTCGGCGGCTGGCTGTACGCGTGCGGCGACGTGACCGGGCGCAACCTGCTCACCCACATGGGGAAGTACCAGGCGCGGGTCGCCGGCGACGTGATCGCCGCCCGGGCGGCCGGCAAGCCGGACGACCTGCCGGCGCACCGCGCGCTCGCCGACGCCGCCTGGGTGCCGCAGGTCGTGTTCACCGACCCGCAGGTCGGCTCGGTCGGTCTCACCGAGGAGCAGGCGCGCGGCCGGGGACTCCCGGTCCGGGCGGTCGAGTACGACGTCGCCAACGTCTCCGGCGCGGCCCTGCACAGCGAGGACTACCGCGGGCGGGCCAAGCTGGTGGTCGACACCGACCGCCGGGTCGTGCTCGGCGCCACCTTCGTCGGCCCCGACCTGGCCGAGCTGGTGCACTCCGCGACTGTCGCCGTCGTCGGCGAGGTACCGCTGGACCGGCTCTGGCACGCCGTGCCGTCGTTCCCCACGGTCAGCGAGGTCTGGCTCCGCCTGCTGGAGGAGTACGGCCTGTAAGCGCCGTTCGACTCCGCGCCGGTCAACCGTCCGCCTCGGCGAGGCGGGCGGCAAGATCGACCACCCGCCGGCTCGCCGCGTCCCGCCGCCGCTCGGCCGAGTCGCGCGCCCGCTGCGCGTCCCGCTCTTCGCGGACGGCGTCCCGCTGCGTGTCCTCGGCGTCGGCGAGCCGGCGGCTGAGGTCCGCGACGACGTCCGCGGCGGAGGACCGGCTCCGCTCGGCCTCATGCAGCCTCCGGTCCGCCTCCTGGTACGCCTGCTCCGCGTCGCCCCTGGCCAGCAGGGCAGCGTCATGCTCGCCGCGCAGCCGCTCCCGCTCCTGCTCCCGGCGGCGCCGCTCCCGCTGGGCCGCCGGGTCCTCCGCGGGCAGCTCGTCGTCCCGGACCGCGCGCAGCCGCCGGGGCGGGCGTTCCGGTGCGGCCGGGGGCGCCTCGCTGTCGAACCCGGTGCGGGACGACGGCCGGGCCAGCCGGCCGGAGGCGACCTCCGCGGCGACGGCCGGGTCGGCGAGTGCCGCATGCAGGGTCTGCTCGAGCTCGAGCGCGGTGGCCGGGGTGACCGGGTGGCCCTCCCGGGCCGCGATCCGCCGGGCCGAGCGGACCAGCGCCGAGACCAGTCGTTGCCGCTGCGCCGACAGCTCCCGCAGCGCCGGACCGCTGAGCTCCGCCTGCGCCCGCCGCAGCTCGGCGCCCAGCGAGACGAGCTGATCGGCGACCTCGGGCTGGTCGCGGACGAGCAGGTTCAGCACCCAGGCGCTGACGGTCGGCTTGCGCAGCCGGCCGAGCGCGGCGGCGAGCGGCCGGTCGCCGCTGGCCCGCGCCGCCCGCACCCGCTCGTCGCGGGCCGGCGTGAAGCGGTCGGGCGGCAACCCGTAGAGCTCGTCGGCCGCCTCGTCGACGGGCTGGTCCGGCGGATCGGTCCTGGTCAGCTGCCCACCTCGCTCCCGGTCGAGGCGGAGCCGGGCGAGGGGTGGTTCAGCCCTGTCTCGCTCCTGGTCGAGGTGGAGCCGGGCGGGGGCTCGGTCGGCCGCGTCTCGCTCCCGGTCGAGGTGGAACCGGGCGAGGGCTCGGTCAGTGGGCCGTCCACCCACTCGCCGGTGTCCGGGTCGACGTGCGCCGCGCCGACGACGCGGCCGGTGTGCTTGTCCACGACCCAGGCCTCGTCGGCCCTGCCGTCGGGCCCCGGCGCGCCGGTCTCGTTGTCCTCGGTGTCGGAGAAGACGATCACCCTTCCGTCGGAGGTCTCGGCCGCGGCGTCCGGCTGGCCGTCCCCGGTGTAGTCCTTCTCGGCCGGCAGCTCGCGGGTCTCGCCGGCGACCGTCACCGTCATCGTGCCGGCAGCGTCAGCACCGCCCCGATCGACGCCCGTCGTTGTCCGCGCGCCGGGCGGGTCAGCGTTGTCGGGACGGACGTCCGTTGCCCCCATCGTTGCGGGAGCGGCGGAGCTGTCCGGATGGGCTTCCGCGGCCGTCGTCGCGCCGGGAGGATCGGCGCTGTCCGGACGGAGGTCCGCCGTCAGGACGGGAGCTTCGACGGCGGCTGGATCCATGCCACCGTCCGAGTCGTCGTGGAGGGCGCCCGGCTGATGCTCGCGCGGATCCTCGCCGGGATCTGGCCGGGGCGTCCGGCCCTGCCCTCTGCGAGGCGAGTACGCGTCGTCGACGTCCATGCCCTAGTCTCCCGTCCTCATACCCAGTCGCCCAACCGTCGTGCTGAACGGAATGGGCGTTCTGTGAAGGTGCTGGCCCGTCGACCCGGCCCAGCACTTCCTTCACAGCGACAGCCGGTTTCGTTGCACAGCGTGTCCGAACTGGTCCTGTAATTCCCTTCCTGCGTGGTTGGCGGCTACTCTCTGCATATCTACTCGGTTGGGACCGACGGCGGGTCGAGAGAAACCAGCCGTCGCCTGCTCTCCAGGGAGATCACAATGATCACTGAGGCGATCCACTCCACCCCTCGGTCCGCGGCTGCCGTCATGAGCCGATTCCGCCGCTCTGCTCTTACCCACGACGGCGCCGGCTGGGCTCGCGCCGACCGGGGCGCGGGCTGGGCGAAGGCGACCGACGGCGCGGGCTGGGCCAGGGCGACCGACGGTGCGGGCTGGGCTCGGGTGGACCGGGGTGCGGGCTGGGCCCGGGCGGACCGGGGTGCCGGCTGGGCGAAGGCGACCGACGGCGCGGGCTGGGCCCGGGTGGACCGGGGTGCGGGCTGGGCTCGCACCCTCTGACCTGAGCCCAGCACCGCCGGGAATGGCCAGGTCTGGCGTCTTCTGGCCGTTCTGATCTCGCCCGTCCCGCTCCCGCGACGACCTCCTGCACGATATCGTCGTGCGGATCCGTGCACCGGCCGTCGGCCGGGGTGTCGGGCGGGGGACGCAGCGAGCGGCAGATGGGACGCCTATGACGCGGTGGTGGTCTTCGGCCGCATCCCGCCGTATAGCCGGCCACCAGCCGCGTACGGTCGCTCTCTGGGTTGCCCCGATCGCGCTCGCCGTCGTGCTGTGGGTCTTCGTCGTGCCGCCTGTGTCCATGCCGAGCGAGCCGTTCGGCGTGCTGGTCGCCTTCCTGCTCTT
>DASPYH010000045.1:0-2062 GCA_035636875.1 Mycobacteriales bacterium
CTGGCCGGATCGGCTGCCCCGCGCGGAGGCGCGCACGGGCATGGACGCCGTCCGCATCCACCAAGATCCCCGGGACACGCCCTAGTGCTCAGCTCGGGAGCTGGCGTCGCACCTCAGTCGACAGTCGCTTGCCGTCGGCCCGGCCGGCGGCGCGGGCCTGAGCCGCCCTCATGACCGCGCCCATCTGCCGCACGTCCGTTGCTCCGGTCTCCGCGATCGCGGCCCGCACCAGCTCGGCGACCTCCGCGTCGTCGAGCTGGGTAGGCAGGTAGCGGTCGAGGACCGCGCCCTCGGCCCGCTCCCGGTCGGCGAGTTCCGGCCGGCCGCCCGCCTGGAACGCCTCGGCCGCCTCGCTCCGCTTCTTCGCCTCGCGCCCGAGCACCCGCAGCACCTCGTCGTCGGACAGCTCACGGGCGGTGGAGCCGGCCACCTCCTCCGTGGTCACCGCGGCCAGCGCCATCCGCAGCGTGGCCGTGGCCAGCTCGTCGCGGGCCCGCATCGCGCTGGTCAGGTCGGCCTGCAGGCGGTCCTTCAGCTCGCTCACGGCGAGGAACCTACCCGGCGTACGGATAGTGTGACGGAGTGGACACCCGCGTCATCGCCACACCCGCCGCCGGCTTGCTCGCCGCCGGCGCGGCGACGCTCGTGTACGCCGGGCTGGTCGAGCGGAACCTGTTCCGCCTGCGCCGGTTCGACGTCCCCGTGCTCGCGCCCGGTGCCGCCCCGCTGCGCCTGCTGCACCTGTCCGACCTGCACCTGACCACCACGCAGCGCCGCAAGCGGGCCTGGATCCGCGGCCTGGACCGGCTCGACCCGGACCTCGTCCTGGTGACCGGTGACTTCCTGGCCGGGGTGGACGCCGTCGGCCCGGTGCTGGACGCGCTGGAGCCTCTGCTGGACCGGCCGGGCGCCTTCGTGCCCGGCAACAACGACTACTACGCGCCCCGCCCGAAGAACCCACTGCGCTACTTCGTACCCGAGCGAAACCCGACCTACGGGACGCCGCTGCCGTGGCCCGAGCTCGCCGAGACCCTCGCCGCGGCGGGCTGGCTGGACGTCACCCACCGCCGCGCGACGGTCAAGGCCGACGGCCGGGCGCTCGCGCTGGCCGGCACGGACGACCCGCACCTGCGCCGCGACCGGTACGCGACGGTGGCCGGGCCCGCTGACCCCACCGCCGACGTCCGGATCGGGCTGACCCACTCCCCCGAGCCCCGGTTGATCTCAGCGTTCGCCGCGGACGGCTACGACCTCGTGCTCGCCGGTCACACCCACGGCGGCCAGCTCCGCGTCCCCGGCTACGGCGCGATCGTCACCAACTGCGGCATCGACCGGCGCCGCGCCCGCTGGCTGCACCGCTGGAACGACCGCACCTGGCTGCACGTCTCCGCCGGCCTCGGCACCTCGCCGTACGCCCCGGTCCGCTTCGCCTGCCCACCCGAAGCAACCCTGCTCACCCTGGTTCCGGCGCTCCGCTAGACTCGCTCAGGCACCATCGGGGTGTGGCGCAGCTTGGTAGCGCGCTTCGTTCGGGACGAAGAGGCCGCAGGTTCAAATCCTGTCACCCCGACCAGCGGAAACAGTCCGACGAGGATCATCCCGCACCCCCGATCGACAACGGATCGACAACAAGCGCGTCCTCGACCCGTTGCACGAAGTTGGCCGGCACGTCCGTGTAGACACCGAGGGTTGTGGCCACGTCCTCGTGCCCCATGATCCGCTGCACGATGTTCGGCGGTATGCCGTCGGAGACGAGCCAGGTGGCGTACGAACCCCTGAGGTCATGGAACCGAAGCCGCTCCGGCAGCCCAGCTCGACGAAGCGCCGGCTTCCATACCCGCGTCCGGAAGCTCGTCCGTCCAACCGGGCCGCCGACGGTGTTGGTGAAGACCAGCTCCGATGACGGGAACTCGATCCGGTGCTGGCGGAGCAGCTCGACGAGCACGGCTGGCACGGGCACCGTCCGCCGACCCGCCCGAGACTTCGGGTAGGGCTTTGCAGAGATGTGGCCCCCCACCTCGACCAGCACGCGAACGACCCGTAAGCGCCGCCCCTCCAGATC
>DASPYH010000046.1:0-2739 GCA_035636875.1 Mycobacteriales bacterium
GTCGAGCCTGGGGCTGACCAACGCGGCCGGCACTGGGCTCGGCACCCTGTCGAGCCTGGGGCTGACCGACGCCACCGACGCCGGCCTCGCCGCGGTCGCCGGCATCGCCGAGGGGCTGCTGACCGACCTGGGCCTGTGGATCGACGACCTGGTGGACCTCCTTCCGCCGCCCGCGGCTGCTCCCGGAGCAACCCCGCCCGTCGCTGGCCCCGGCTCGGGTGGCCCCGGCGGCGGCACGGCCAGCGGAATGGGCAGCGGCGCCGGCGTCGGCCCTGGCGCCGGCTCCGGCAGCGGAACCGGCGGCCCGGCCGCCTTCGCCCCGCCGGCGGAGCAGGCCCCGTCACTGTTCCCGCCGGCCCAGGCCGGCACGGGGCGCACCGGAGGCTCCCTCCCGTTCACCGGGATCGACCTCTGGCTGCTGCTGCTCGTCGGAGTCCTGACCCTGGTCACCGGTTCGGCGCTGCTGGCGGCGGCGGGCCGCCGCCTCGCCACTGGCTGACCCTGCGGCGGCGGGCTGCCCGGTAGGGGGGAGGGCGGCCCGCCGCACTACTCAGTCGTTCCGGACGCGGAATTGTCGGCGCCCGGACGTAGGTTCCTCCTTGGGACGCCCGGAGCGACACGAGGAGGAACGGTGGCCAAGGCAACGTGGAACGGCGCGCTGGTTGCGGAGAGCGACGACACGGTGGTGGTGGAGGGCAACCACTACTTCCCACGCGGTTCGGTGCGTTCCGAGTTCCTGCGCGACTCCGACACCCACACGTTCTGCCCATGGAAGGGCACCGCGAGCTACCACTCTCTGGAAGTGGACGGGAAGCTCAACCCGGACGCGGTCTGGTACTACCCCGAGCCCATGGAGGCGGCGAAGCACGTGACCGACCGGGTCGCGTTCTGGCACGGAGTCGAGGTCACCGCCTGACCGCTTTCAGCGGAGCGCTGAACGGCTGGTCACCCTCGATGTTCCGTGGGCATGGTGGGGCCGTGCGTCTGCTCGTGCTCGGCGGCACCCGCTTCCTCGGCCGCGCGGTCGTGGACGCCGCCGTGTCGGCCGGTGATCAGGTCACTACGTTTACGCGAGGCGTCTCGGGCGAGCCGCCGCTCGAGGTCGAGGCGCTGCACGGCGACCGCGGCCGGCCGGACGGTCTGGACGCGCTGCGCGGCCGTGAGTGGGACGCGGTGGTCGACACCTGCGGCTTCGTGCCACGGGTCGTGAGCCGCGCCGCGAAGCAGCTCGCCGGCTCGGTCGGGCACTACGCCTTCATCTCCTCGGTCAACGTCTACCCGAGTTGGCCGGGCAGCCCGATCCGGGCCGGTAGTCCGGTACACGACTGCCAATCGGACGCGGGCGCCGAGGACGGGTCGTACGACCTGGAGCAGTACGGACCGTACAAGGCCGGCTGCGAGCGGGCCGTCGACGAGCACTTCGCCGGCCGGTCGACGCACGTGCGGGCCGGCCTCATCGTCGGTCCGTACGACGACACGGGTCGGTTCTGCTACTGGGTGAACCGGGTCGCGCGCGGCGGCGAGGTGCTGGCGCCGGGTGATCCGGAGCGTGAGCTGCGGGTGGTGGACGCCCGCGACCTCGGCGCCTGGGCCGTGGAGTGCGCCCGCACCGGGGTGGTCGGCGCCTTCGTGGCGACCGGGCCGGCAGGCCAGACCAGCTTCGGCGAGCTGCTCGCCGACTGCCGCGCGATCTCCGCCTCGGACGCGACCGTGACGTGGGTGGGCGACGAGTTCCTTGTCGGGCACGAGGTCACGCCGTGGTCCGAGCTGCCCCTGTGGGCGCCGGCGGGAACCGCCGCCGGTCTCTGGGACCAGGACACGTCCGCGGCCGAGGCGGCCGGCCTGCGCTGCCGCCCGGTTCGGGAAACTGCCGCCGACACGCTCGCCTGGCTGCGCTCCGCCACCGACGACCGGCCCCAGCGCGCCGACCGACCGCGCGGCGGCCTGGACGCCGCCAAGGAGGCGGCCCTGCTCACCGCCTGGCATGCGCGCTGACGTGGGCGCTCAGCGGGCGCGGTACCGGTCGGAAATATCGAGCTCGACCGCCTCCCACGCCTTGCGCGCGGCGATCAGCACCGGGTCCCAGACCGGCGCGAAGGGCGGCGCGTACGACAGGTCCAGGCCAGCGATGTCCTCGACGGTCATCTCGTTCCACAGCGCCGTGGCCAGCACGTCGATGCGCTTCGCCGCGCCTTCGCGGCCCACGATCTGGGCGCCGAGCAGCCGGCCGGACCGCCTCTCCGCGATCAGCTTGGTGGTGATCGGCCTCGCGCCGGGGAAGTAGCCGGCGCGAGTGGTCGACTCGACGGTCGCGGTCACGAAGCGGAACCCGGCCCGCTCCGCGTCGGCCTCCAGCAGCCCCGTGCGCGCCAGCTCCAGGTCGCACACCTTGGTCACCGCGGTTCCGACCACCCCTGGAAACGTCGCGTACCCGCCACCGAGGTTGATCCCGGCCACCCGTCCCTGCTTGTTGGCGTGGGTGCCGAGCGGCACGGAGACCGGTCCCTGGGTGACCCGGTGAACGGTCTGCACGCAGTCGCCGGCCGCCCACACGCCGTCGTGCGAGACCGTCCGCATCCGGGCGTCGGTCACGATCCCACCGGTCACGCCGATGCTCACCCCGGCCGAGCGGGCCAGCTCGCTGTTCGGCCGCGCCCCGAGCCCGAGCACGACCACGTCGGCCGGGATCTCCCGCGAGCGGGTCGCCACCGCGCGGGCGCGGCCGTCCGGACCCGTCTC
>DASPYH010000047.1:0-6238 GCA_035636875.1 Mycobacteriales bacterium
AGTCGGAGAACGCCGCCGACTGGTTCACGTAGACGCCGGCGGTCAGGTTCTCCGACAGCGCCACCCCGGAGTCCAGCGCCGCCTCCCGGGCCGCGGCGACGACCTTGTCGTCGGTCGAATAGACCGACGCGGTCAGCGCGCCACGGGCCCCGACGATCCGGCGGAACACGTCGAGGCTGTGCCCGGTCGAGTCGGTGGTCACCAGGAACGCCACCGGCCCGAAGCACTCGGTCGCGTACGCGTCGGAGCCGTCGGCGGACACCCGCACCACCGCCGGCGTCCGGACCCGGGCGTCCGGGTGGGCCGGGTGGGTCACCGCGCGGGAGGGCACCACCACCTCGCCGAGCGAGTCCGCTCCGTCCAGGCGGGCCAGCACGTCGTCGCTGACGATCGCCCCGAGCACCTCGACCGCCTGCGCGTCGGCTCCCAGCAGCTTGTCCACGGCGGCACCGAGGTCGGCCGCCACCTCGTCCACCGACTTGCGCCCCAGCTCGGTGCCGATGCCGTCGCGTGGCATGAGCAGGTCCTGCGGGGTGGTGCACATCTGGCCGCTGTAGAGCGACAGGGAGAAGGCGAGGTTTGCCAGCATCCCCGCGTAGTCGTCGGTGGAGTCGATCACCACGGCGTTGACGCCGGCCTTCTCGGTGTAGACCTGCGCCTGCCGGGCGTTGTCCTCCAGCCAGTCGCCGTACGCGGTCGAGCCGGTGAAGTCGACGATCCGGACCTCGGGTCGGGTGGCGAGCCCGGACGCGGTCCGCTCCCCCGGCTCCTCGGCGACCAGGGTGATTAGGTCGCGGGCGAAGCCGGCCTCAGCGAGGACGTCCCGGGCGATCGCGACGGTGATCGCCAGCGGCAGCACCGCCCGCGGATGGGGCTTGACCACGACGGCGTTGCCGGTGACCAGGCTGGCGAACAGGCCCGGGTAGGAGTTCCAGGTCGGGAACGTGCTGCAGCCGACCACCAGGCCCACCCCGCGCGGCACCACCGTGAAGGTCTTCACCATCACCTGCGGCGGCCGCTTGCCCTGCGGCTTCTCCCAGCGGGCCGTGGCCGGTACCCGGGTCTGCTCGGCCAGCGCGTAGGCCACCGCCTCCAGCGCCCGGTCCTGCGCGTGCGGCCCGCCGGCCTGGAACGCCATCACGAACGCCTGCCCGCTGGTGTGCATCACCGCGTTCGCGATCTCGAAGCTGCGGGCGTTGATCCGAGTGACGATCTCCACGCAGACGGCGGCGCGGACCTCGGGTCCGGCGTCCCGCCACGCCGGGATCGCCGCCTGCGCCGAGGCGAGCAGCGCGTCCAGGTCGGCCTTCGGGTAGCGGACGCCGAGCTCCGGCCCGTACGGCGAGCGCTCGCTGCCCACCCAGCCGACGGTGCCGGCCTGACCGAGCTCGAAGCGGCGGCCGAGGTGCGCCTCGTACGCCGCCTTCCCCGCCTCGGCCGCGCCCTCGCCGTACACCCGAGGGCTCGGCGACTCGGGGAACGCCGACCAGTAGCCGCGCTCCCGGATCGCGCTCAGCGCCCGCTCCAGCGTCTCGCGGTGGCGGTCGACGAACTGCTGCGCGGTGCCGGTCCCGGTCATCTGTCACTCCTCGTCGAGCGCGACCACGTCCGGTCCAAACCTATCCGGTCAGCGGGAGCGGGGGAGGGCGAGCGGCCGCCGACCGCGCGCCCCTTCTCGCGGCGGCCACGGCCGAATGGCTCAGCGAACGGCACCCGTCGGGGCGACCGGGCCGCCGTCCTCGTTGGGCAAGATCGTGTCGGAGGTCTGCTTCGGGGGCAGCGGCGCCGGCGCGGCGGGGCCGGCGGGGAGTGGGTGGTCGAGCACGGTCAGCACCCAGCGGGTGAAGATGGAGTTGCGGCTGCGGCCCGGGGCGGCGGCGGCGGCGCGACGGGTCGTGTCCGGCGTGCTCGCCGCATGGCGCCTGCCCGACCTGATCCCGGACGTCCAGCTCGTGGTCAGCGAGTTGATCGGCAACGCCGTGAAACATGCGCCCGGCGTCGACACGGTCGAGCTGGAGTTGATCGGCCGCGAGGGTACGGTGCGGGTACACGTCAACGACGGCTCAGCCCTGCGGCCGATGCTGCGGGCCGCCCGATACGACCAGTCCACCGGGCGCGGTCTTCGCATCGTCGGCTCGGTCGCCGCGCGCTGGGGCGTCGAGGACCTCGATGGTGGCAAGCGCGTCTGGGCGGAGGTCAGCCGCCCGGACCAGGACGAGAAGGGCTAGCGCCGTGGTGGTGCCGCAGCCGGGGGTCGTCGTCGGGCTCGATGTCGGTGGCACGAGCATCAACGCGACCGTGCTGGACGGCTTCGGCGTCTTCCTGGTCGACCGGCTGCACGAGACACCGAGCCGGGTGCTGGAGGGCCCGCAGGTCGCCGTCGAAGCCCTCGCCGAGGCGCTCGCCGGAGTGCTCCAGACCACCGCGCTGCGCCGTGACGCGGTCCGCGGGGTCGGCCTGGACACGCCGGGGCCCGCCAGCGCGGCCGGCGTGATCTCGTCCAAGGGCGGCACCAACTTCAACCAGCCGGAGTGGCACGGGTTCGACATCCGCGGCTCGCTGGAGGCCAGGCTCGGGCTGCCGGTCGTCTACACCAACGACGCCAACGCGGCCGCGCTGTACGCGCACCACGTCCACTTCGGACCGGAGGCCGGCAGCCGCTCCTCGGTGGCGGCCATCGTGGGGACCGGGCTAGGCGGCGGCGTGGTGGAGTCCGGCCGGGTGGTGCAGGGCGCGGCCGGCATGGCCGGCGAGCTCGGACACGTGCAGATCCCGATGCACGGGCTGCTCGCCGAGGGGCAGCCGATGCCGGTCTGCAACTGCGGCTTCGTCGGCGACGCGGAGAGCGTCGCGTCGCTGAGCGGCATCGTGAACAACCTGCTGCCGTTCTGGCTGTCCCGCTACCCCGACCACGAGTTGCACCGCGCGGGCTCGGTCCGCGCGGCCGCGCTGCTGGTCCGCAAGTACGCCGAGGCCGGCGACCCGATGGCGCGGCAGATCTTCGAGCAGCAGGCCGCTGCGCTCGGCCGGCTGTTCACCATCGCGGCCAACTTCACCGACCCCCACGCGTACTTCCTCGGCGGCGGCGTGGTCGAGACCGAGCCGCACTTCCGCGAGTGGTTCCTCGCCGAGGTCCGGCGGAACACGCTGCTGAGGGAGGAGCAACAGCGGTCGGCGACGCTGGCGCTGGTGCCCGACCGGGACATGGCCGGCGCCCGCGGGGCGGCGATTGCCGCCCGCGACACCCTCGAACCGCTCGGCTGACAGCGCTCCTGGTGGGGGCCTGGGCCACCGCGGACCGACACCCGACCACGGAGACCAAGCCGGCCGGGTGTCCCCGCGCTCGCGCGGGGACGCCCGGCACCACCATGGGCGACCGCACCGAGCCAGCCGCGTCACCAGCCGGAATGACCGCTCGCCCCAGGGGTCCGGGGGCCGTCCCCGGAGTGGATTGCGCTGACGCCGGCCCGCTTGGTGCAGGTCAACCGGCCGCGCGCAGGGCCCGTGTAGTGGCCGGAGGTGGGCGCGACGTCGGCGTAGTCCCGGCCGACGGCGACCGGCAGGTGCCGGCTGCCGGCCCGGCAGCCGTTGGCCGGGTCGACCGCGAGCGCCCGCGCCTGGGACCCGTCGGGCACCAGCACCTCGACCCAGGCGTGGCTGCCGCCCTGCTGGCCGAGCAGGTGACCGGAGATGTAGCGGGCCGGTACGCCGGCGGCGCGGCAGAGCGCGAGCAGGACGTGCGCGTAGTCCTGGCACACCCCGCGGCCCGTCGCGTACGCCTCGGCCGCCGTGGTCCGCACGCCGGTGGCCTCGAAGGCGTAGTCGAGGTCCGCGCCGACCCGGGCGCAGCCGGCCTCCGCGAACTCGACGTCGTCGCTCGCCGCCGCGCGCAGTTCGGCGGCGACGGCCCGCAGCGCCGTGTCGGCCCGGGTCAGCCTAGTGGGGCGCAGGTAGCGGGGATCGGACAGCGCGGCGGCCGGCACCCGGGCGTCGGCCACCGGACCGTCGCGCTCGACGACGGCGGCGACCGAGAACTCGACCGACTCGGGCACCATCGGCAGCCGTACCCGGAGCACCAGGTTGCCCTCCCGGTCCGGCCGGGCGGTGCTGCGCGCGCCGGGCGAGGAGACCGAGACCCGGTGGGCCAGGCGGCGCATCCCGCCGTGCCGGGCCCGGGGCAGGACGACCAGGCGCTGCCGCAGGTCGTACGCCGGGCTCTCGTAGTCGTAGCGGAAGCGCTGGTGCAGCAGGTAGGTGACGTGTCCGGCGCGGTCGAGGTCGAGCGCGTCGAGGTCGAGCAGCGGCCGCTCCAGCCAGGCCGTCACCGGGCGCCGCTCCCGGCGCCCGGTGGCCGCCACTCGCTCGGAGGTCAGCAGCCGCGCGGCGCTCACCGGGACGGCACCTCGTCGGACCAGACCTCCATGCGGTGCAGCACCGGGCCTCCGAACGTCGTGACCATCGCGACGTCGAGGGCGTCCCTGCCCCGCCCGATCAGGACCCGGCCCTTGCGGGGCTCGTTGTTGCGCGGGTCGAAGGTGAACCATCTCCCGTCCAGGTAGACCTCGATCCAGGCGGCGAAGTCCATCGGCTCCGGCAGCGGCTCCACCTCGATCTCCGGCAGGTAACCGAAGACGTAGCGCGCCGGGATGTTCAGCGCCCGGCAGAAGCTGAGCGCGACGTGCGCGAAGTCGCGGCAGACCCCGGTGCCGGAGGCGTAGACGTCGGCGGCGGTGGTCAGCGGCGAGCTGCTGCCCGGGGTGAAGGCGAGGTGCGCGTTGACCTGATCGCAGATGGCGGCCACCCGCCGGTAGCCCGGCTTCGCCCCCCCGAACAGCCGCCATGCCTCGTCCCCGAGCACGTCGGGCAGCACGTAGCGGCTCGGCATCGTGTAGAGCAGCACGTCGTCCGGCAGGTCGCCGACCGGCGTCTCGGCCGCGTCCGGGTCGACCTCCTCGGTGGCGTCCGGGACCGAGACCAGCGCGTCGAACCGGAGCGTCGAGGCGCCGGCCGGCAGCGTGACCCGCTGGCAGCTGTTGCCGTACAGGTCGCGGTAGCCGTGCCGGGGCAACTCCGGCTCGCTCCGCCAGGCCTGCTGCTGCACGATCGCCGGGCCCGCCTCGTACGGCTCGACCTGGAAGACCGCCGCCGTGTCGACCTCAGCGGCGTACCCGAACTCGCAGCCGACCCGGACCGTCCGACGCGCTTGCATGACCTGGATGCTGCCGCACGTCGGTTTCTGGAACGTTACGCAAAGCTCCCGTAACACGATGGGGGTACAAAGCGAGACGTGGAGGGACTGCTCGCGGGCTACCGCAGTGCCGCGTTCGACGAGATGGTCGACGCCGACGGCACGCCGTACCCGCACACCAAGTCGCTCTACGAGGCGTTGCAACTGCTGTCCCCGTCCGACCTGACGGAGCGCGGCGCTGCCCGAGCCCGCAGCTTCCTGGAGCAGGGCATCACCTTCTCCTCCTCCGGACGCGAGTGGGTCTTCCCGCTCGACCTGATTCCCCGGCTGATCCCGGAGCAGGAGTGGGAGCAGATCGAGGCCGGGGTGGTGCAGCGGGTCCGGACGCTGGAGGCCTTCCTCGCCGACGTGTACGGCGCGCGCCAGGTGCTCGCCGACGGCATCGTGCCGCACTCCGTCGTGGTCACCAGCCGCAACTTCGCCAGGGCCGCCGCCGGCATCCGCCCCGCCTCCGGGGTCCGGGTGCACCTGGCCGGGATCGACCTGGTCCGCGGCTCGGACGGGGTCATGCGCGTGCTGGAGGACAACGTGCGGGTGCCGTCGGGCATCTCCTACGTGGTCGAGAACCGGGAGGCGCTGACCCGGGTGTTCCCGGGGCTCTTCCTGGAGCAGCAGGTGCAGCCGGTCGCCACCTACGTCGCGACGCTGCTCGACTCGCTGCGCGCGGCCGCACCGGTCGGGGTCACCGACCCGACCGTCGTGCTGCTCACCCCGGGCGTGCACAACTCGGCATACTTCGAGCACGCCTTCCTGGCCAGGAAGATGGGCATCGAACTGGTCGAGGGGCGCGACCTGTTCTGCCGCGACAACGTCCTGCACATGCGCACCACGGCCGGCGAGCGCCGGGTCGACGTCGTCTACCGGCGGATCGACGACGACTTCCTGGACCCGCTGCAGTTCCGGCCCGACTCCATGATCGGCTGCCCGGGCCTGGTCAACGCCGCCCGCGCGGGCACGGTCACGATCGCCAACGGGATCGGCAACGGGGTG
>DASPYH010000048.1:0-2650 GCA_035636875.1 Mycobacteriales bacterium
GGCTCGGTCGGAGGGCACTCACCGACGTACGAGGGCCGCCACGCCTTTCGCGCGGCGGCCCTTCGCGCCTTGGTTTGCCTTGTTAGGCGGTCGGCCTGACGTTGCTGGCCTGCGGGCCCTTCTGGCCCTGGGTCACGTCGAACTCCACCTTCTGGCCCTCGTCGAGGGACCGGTAGCCGGTGGTCGCGATCGCGGAGTAGTGCACGAAGACGTCGGCACCTCCACCGTCGACGGCGATGAAGCCGTAGCCCTTCTCGGCGTTGAACCACTTCACGGTGCCCTGTGCCACTTGCCACTCCTCAACCTTTGAACGGGCCGCCACGGTAACACTCCCGGCGACCCTTCGATCACCCCGTCGTGGGTTTCCCACCGGGCGGGCGTGGCCATTCCGGCTTCACGCCGCAGAGCAACGCGTTGTAGAACAGTCCGGCCGGCACCACTCGGCTGAGCAGGCGATCCAGCGCCGAGAGCCGCTGCCAGCCGCGGTAGGCGAACATCGCCCAGTCCCAGCCCAGCTTGCCCCGCGGGACCGCGCTCTCGAAGGTCCGCACCGGCCAGCCGAACCAGGCCGCGGTGAGCTCCTCGGTGCGCACCTCGACGTCCACCGCCCCGGCCGCGATCGCCTTCCGCCGCAGCTGTCCCGGCGGGAACGTGTGCAGGTCGACCACGGCCTCCAGCTCGGCAGCCCGGGACGACTCGTCCAGTTCCCGCTGCGGCCGCCGCCACTCCCGCAGGGCCGGCAGGCGGGCGGCCCGGGTCGTCGCCCACCAGGTCAGCTGGGACAGCTTGCGGGCCACCAGGTCGCCGTAGCGGGTCGGCTCGCCGGCGAAGACGAACCGGCCGCCCGGCTTGAGCACCCGCAGCGACTCGCGCAGCGCCCGCTCGACGTCCGGGATGTGGTGCAGCACGGCATGCCCGACCACCAGGTCGAAGGTGTCGTCCTCGTACGGGATGGTCTCCGCGTCGGCGACCCGGCCGTCGACCGGCAGGTCGAGGCTGCGCGCATTGTGCAGCGCCACCTCGACCATGCCGGGGCTGATGTCGCTGACCGAGCCCCGCTCGGCCACCCCGGCCTGCATGAGGTTGAGCAGGAAGAAGCCGGTGCCGCTGCCGATCTCCAGCGCCCGGCCGTACGGCCAGCCGTTGCCGCCGGCGATCGCGGTGAACCGGTCGCGGGCGTAGCCGATGCAGCGCTCGTCGTACGAGATCGACCACTTCTCGTCGTACGACCCGGCTTCCCAGTCGTGGTAGAGCACGTTGGCCCGCTTGGGGTCCGAGCGCGCCGCCTCGATCTCCTCGCGGCTCGCGGCTGCTGCCCGGGCCGCCACCGCCTCCCGGTCTGCCGGCATGCCGGTCACCTCCCCACGAACCTCGCCTTGCCCGGGCCGTTCTGGACGAACGAGGCCATGCCGATCTCGCGGTCCTGCGTCGCGAACAGGCTCGCGAACAGGTACGACTCGATGCGCAGCCCGGTCGCGAGGTCGACGTCGAGGCCGTCGTCGATGGCGGCCTTGGCCGCCCGCAGCGCGACCGCCGGGCCGTCGACGAAACGGGCCGCCATCTCGACCGCGGCCGAGTACACGTCGTCGGGAGCGACCACCCGGTCGACCAGCCCGATCGTCAGCGCCTCAGCGGCGTCGACGAAGCGACCGGTGAAGACCAGGTCCTTCGCCCTGGCCGGGCCGATCAGCCGGGCCAGCCGCTGGGTGCCGCCGGCGCCGGGAATGATGCCCAGCAGGATCTCCGGCTGGCCGAGCTTGGCGTTGTCGCCGCACACCCGGAAGTCGGCGGTGAGCGCGAGCTCGCAGCCGCCGCCGAGCGCGTAACCGGTCACCGCCGCGACCACCGGCTTCGGGATCCGGGCGACCGTGTCGAAGGCCGCCGACAGCGGCCCCGACCGCTCCACCATCGCCGCGTAGTCCGCCTGGACCATCTCCTTGATGTCCGCGCCGGCGGCGAAGACCTTCTCGCCGCCGTAGAGCACGACGGCACGGACGTCGGCGCGCTGCGAGGCGTCGACCGCCGCCGCCCGCAGCTCGTCCTGGACCTGCACGTTGAGCGCGTTCATCGGCGGCCGGTCGAGCCGGATGGTGCCGACCCCACCGTCGACCTCGAGCCGGACGAAATCCGCCACCCGCCGCCTCCTCGCCTCGCTGCTGCCGCTTGCCGGTGGCTTCGGAGCCTATCGGCGGCCGTGGCTCGGCCCGCCCGGCCGCCGGCGCGCGGGCGCGGGCGCCGCCCCTGCCACGTGATCTTGCACCTTGCTGACAGTGAGAGTCGAATATGTCCGGTTTCGGAGCGGGCAACTGCAAGATCACGTGAGCGAGGGCCGCCGCGGGTGCCGCGGGTGCCGCTGCCGTCAGGTGGCGACGGCGACGACGCCCAGCTCCGCCTCGGTGGCCAGCAGCGGGTGCCGCGGCAGCACCCGGACCGTGTAGCCGAAGGCGCCGGTGCGCTCCAGCGGCACGGTGCCCTCCCAGCGCTGCAGCCCGTCGCCGTCCCCGACGTGCGCCAGCGGCGCGCACTGCACCTCGTGCAGCCCGTTGGCCTCGTCCACCCGCCCGTACGCCGCCTGCACCTCGACGTCGGTCGGGTCGAGGCCGGCCAGCTCGACCTCGGCGCGCAGCGACAGCGCCGCGCCCAGCTCCGG
>DASPYH010000049.1:0-8255 GCA_035636875.1 Mycobacteriales bacterium
TGATCCGCACGGTGCTCGAGGCGGCCGGGCTCGCCGGCCACTTCCCTGTGATGGTCTCCAGCGAGGAGGTTCCGCGGGGCAAGCCGGCGCCGGACGTCTACCTGGCGGCGGTGCGGCGGTTGGGTGCTGACCCGGCGAGGAGCGTCGCCGTCGAGGACTCGGCGAACGGGCTGCGGTCGGCCGCCGCGGCCGGCACGACGGTGGTGGCGGTGCCGAACCCGCACTACCCGCCGCCGGAGGATGCGCTCGCGCTGGCTGCCGCGACCGTCCGGACGGTGGGCGACGTGACGCCGGAGCTGATCCGGACGCTGCCGGATCGTGGGCAGGTCCCGCCCAGCAGCACGCTGTGAGCGAACGCTGGAAGCTAGGGGCACCGGATGCGTTGAGTCGGTGAGACTCAACAAAGGTACGAGGTGCTGATACATGGCGAATCTCACCCTCCCGGTGCTTCCGCTGACCGACGGCGTGCTGCTGCCGGGCATGGTCGTGCCGGTGGAACTCGACGCCGAGGCGCAGGCCGCGGTCGACGCGGCTCGTGCTGCTGGCTCTGCCGCCGGCGGCATCCGCAGCGAGGCACGCGTCCTGGTCGTGCCGCGCCTCGACGGTGACTACGCCGCCGTCGGGACCGTCGCGGTCCTCGACCAGGTCGGCCGGCTTCCCGGCGGCGAGCCGGGCGCGCTGCTGCGCGGTGTGGCCCGGGCCCGCGTGGGCACCGGCGTCACCGGCCCCGGGGCCGCGCTGTGGGTCGAGGCGACTGCGATGGAGGTGCCGCCGGTCACCGAGAAGGCCCGCGAGCTGGCAGCCGAGTACAAGACCGTGGTCGAGGCGATCCTGCAGGCGCGCGGCGCCTGGCAGCTGATCGACTCGGTCAAGGGCATCACCGATCCGGGCCAGCTGGCCGACACGGCGGGGTACGCGCCGTACCTGGAGCCGGCCCAGAAGGCCCGGCTGCTGGAGACGGCCGACGTCGAGGAGCGGCTGACCCTGCTGCTCGAGTGGAGCCGCGCGCACCTGGCCGAGGCCGAGGTGACCGCGAAGATCCGCGACGACGTGCGCGAGTCGATGGAGAAGACGCAGCGGGAGTTCCTGCTGCGCCAGCAGCTCGCGGCGATCCGCAAGGAGCTCGGTGAGGACGGCTCGGCCGACGAGGAGGGCGACTACCGCTCCCGCGTCGAGGCTGCCGACCTGCCCGAGCACGTTCGGAAGGCGGCGCTGCGCGAGGTCGGCAAGCTGGAGCGGGCGTCCGACCAGAGCCCGGAGTCCGGCTGGATCCGGACCTGGCTGGACACCGTCCTCGACCTGCCCTGGAGCGTGCGGACCGAGGACTCGACCGACGTCAAGGCGGCGCGTGAGGTGCTCGACGCCGACCACCACGGGCTGACCGACGTCAAGGACCGGATCGTCGAGCACCTGGCGGTGCGGGCCCGGCGGGCGTCGCGCGGCCTGGAGGTCGTCGGCGGCCGCGGCTCCGGCGCGGTGCTGGCGCTGGTCGGTCCGCCAGGGGTCGGCAAGACCTCGCTCGGCGAGTCGGTCGCCCGCGCGCTCGGCCGCAAGTTCGTCCGGGTGTCGCTCGGCGGCGTCCGGGACGAGGCGGAGATCCGCGGCCACCGGCGGACGTACGTCGGTGCGCTGCCGGGCCGGATCGTCCGGGCCATCCGCGAGGCCGGCTCGATGAACCCGGTCGTGTTGCTCGACGAGGTCGACAAGCTCGGCTCCGACTACCGGGGCGACCCGTCCGCGGCGTTGCTCGAGGTGCTCGACCCGGCGCAGAACCACACGTTCCGGGACCACTACCTCGAGGTCGAGCTCGACCTGTCCAACGTGCTCTTCCTCGCCACCGCGAACGTCGCGGAGACCATCCCGGAGCCACTGCTCGACCGGATGGAGATGGTCCGCCTCGACGGCTACACCGAGGCGGAGAAGGTCGCCATCGCGCGGGGGCACCTGCTCCCGCGGCTGCTCGACCGCGCCGGCCTGACCGCCGACGAGGTGTCGGTGGACGACTCGGCGCTGCACCTGATCGCGGGTGAGTACACGCACGAGGCGGGCGTACGGCAGCTGGAGCGCGCCCTCGCGCGGGTGCTGCGGAAGGTGACCACCGAGCTGTCGGTGACGCCGGACAAGGCGCCGGTCGCGGTCACGGACGAGAGCCTGGTGCCCTACCTGGGGCGGCCGCGGTTCACCCCGGAGTCGGCGGAGCGTACGGCGGTGCCTGGCGTGTCCACCGGCCTGGCCGTGACCGGAGCGGGCGGGGACGTGCTGTTCGTGGAGGCGACCGCGATGCCCGGTGAGGGTCTCACCCTGACCGGGCAGCTGGGCGACGTCATGAAGGAGTCGGCCCAGATCGCACTGTCTTACCTGCGGGCGAACGGCCAGCGGCTGGGTGT
Organism: Mycobacteriales bacterium; assembly: GCA_035636875.1. Classification (GTDB taxonomy): domain Bacteria; phylum Actinomycetota; class Actinomycetes; order Mycobacteriales; family CADCTP01; genus CADCTP01. The sequence goes on from DASPYH010000049.1 coordinate 2,388, forward strand.
GCCGGTGGAAGCGCTGCGCGAGCAGCGGATCCACGTGCACGTGCCGGCCGGTGCGGTCCCCAAGGACGGCCCGTCCGCGGGCGTGACCATGACCACCGCGATCGCGTCGCTGCTCACCGGGCGTCCGGTGCGGTCCGAGGTCGGCATGACCGGCGAGGTGTCGCTGACCGGCCGGGTGCTGCCGATCGGCGGGGTGAAGCAGAAGCTGCTCGCCGCGCACCGGGCAGGCCTGACCGAGGTGCTGCTGCCCGCGCGGAACGAGCCGGACCTGGAGGACGTCCCGGCCGAGGTGCGTGAGGCGCTGACAGTGCACCTGATCACCGACGCCGCGGACGTGCTCGCGCTGGCCCTGCAGAAGCCGTACGACGAGCAGCGCCAGTCCGTGGCTGCCTGACCGGCTGCCACACCCTCCGTGCCGCCGGCGGGCACCACTGCCGCCGCGGTGGACCCTGCCGCGCGGCGCAAGACCGAGGCCCGGTCGCCCCTCCCCCCCGGGGCGGCCGGGCCTCGCCCTGTCACGGGCCGCTCGGCAGCCTCGGGATCCGTCTTGCACTGCCCTGCCGGCGCGCGCACCCGGCCGGCGGATTACGACCGGCTGCGGGAATGCGGCTCGTCGGCGCGGTGTCCCAGCGTGTTCGGGGGTCGAGAGTCAGCCTTTCGAGTACGGGAGTGGGTGGTGGCGGTGGTGCCGAAGGTCGCCGTGTTCGTGGTCCCGGAAGCCGACCCGGTGGGGCGCGCGGTCGAGGTGGCCCAAGCGGCTGAGCGGGCGGGGGCGGACCTGGTGACCGTGCAGGACCACCCGTACCAGCGCCGCTTCGACGAGACCTGGACCCTGCTCACCTGGATGGCAGCCCGAACGGACAGGGTGACGCTGCTGCCGAACGTGGCGAACCTGCCGCTGCGACAGCCGGCGGTGCTGGCCAAGGCCGCGGCGACGCTGGACCGGCTCTCCGGCGGCCGGGTCGAGCTCGGGCTCGGTGCCGGCGCCTTCTGGGACGCGATCGCCGCGATGGGCGGCCCCCGGCGCCGTCCGGGCGAGGCGCTCGCCGCGCTGCGGGAGGCGATCGCGGTGATCCGGGGAATGTGGTCAGGCGAGCGGGCGGTCAGGGTTCCCGGGACGACGTACGCGCTGGCCGGCGTGCACCCTGGCCCGGAGCCCGCGCACCCGATCGGCATCTGGCTCGGTGTGTACGGTCCGCGCGCGCTCGCCCTGCTCGGCGAGACCGCGGACGGATGGAGCGTCTCGACCGGCCGGCTGCCCGAGGGGGAGCTGGCGGGGCTGCACGCCCGCATCGACGAGGCGGCGGTCGCGGCCGGGCGCGACCCGGCCGCGGTCGTTCGGATGGCCAATGTGGACGCGGACCTCACCGACCCGGACGCCGGTCCGCGGCTGGTCGACTTCGCCCGCCGGCACCGTTTCGACATCGTCGATCTTCCCGTCCCGGCCGACCCCGACTTCGTCGAGCGCCATCTGTCCCGGCTCGTCGGACGGGTCCGCGCCGAGGCCTGATGCCGGCGGCGGGCAAGCGCCGGCCAGCCTGACCTGCATTCCGTGGCACCCACCCGACGGGTTCCTGTGGCTGCCGGGGCCGTCGAGGGAGGGCTGTGGATAAATGCGGGAGGCGGGGACCGACGGGATGCGTCAGGGCCCTATGCTTCCACCGGATCCACCCATCCGGTGGAAGACGGGCGGAACAGCCCGGCGGCGTGACGCGGAGGATTCGGTGGACGACGAGGCCCGGTCCGGTGGATACCATCCCGAGCCGCCGCAGGACCCGCGGGTCCAGGGCCCGCCCCCGCCGTACGGGGGACCGCCGCCGATGTCGAACCCGTACGGGGAGCCCTCGTACGGGGGTCCGCAGCCGGGCGGGCCGGGTGAGCCGGGCCCGTACCCGCACCCCGGGCCGTACGGCGGTGAGCCCCGTTTCGGGCCGCCCCCGTACGGGCCGCCCCCCTACAGACAGGGCCAGTATGGGCCGCTCCCGTACGGGCAGGGCCAGTACGACTACCTCTCCAGTGCCGTGCCCCCGCCCGGCGGCCAGCCCCCACCCCGCCGGTCCCGCGGCAAGCTGCTCTGGGCCGGCATCGCCGCCGCGACCGCGGTCGCGCTCACCGCTGGCGGCGTCTATGCCTACACCGCGCTCGCCGGTGGCGGCACGGCCCTTGCCAGCAGGATTCCCGCGGACGCGGTCGCGTACGCCGAGGTCAACCTCGACCCACCAGCCGGCCAGAAGGTCGCGGCGCTCCGGTTCTTCCGGCATTTCCCGGACCTGAAGGTCGGCGGCGACAGCGGCAGCCTTATCGAGAGCCTGATCGAGCCGCTGATCAACGACGCCGAGGCCCGGCGCGAGTTCACCGCGAACGTCAAGCCGTGGCTGGGCAAGCACATCGCGATCGCGGCCGACCCGCAGGGGGACGCGGCCCATCCCGTAGTTGTGGCGGAGACCACCGACGCGGCCAAGTCGCGGGCCGGCCTGGACAAGCTCAACGCCGACCAGCAGAACGCTGAGGACAAGGTCTCCTACGCGGTCGACGGCGACATCGTCGTCCTCGCCGAGAAGCAGTCGATCGCCGACACCGCCCTCAAGGACGCCCGTGCGGGCTCGCTGGAGAGCAACGAGACCTTCACCTCGGACCGCGACCAGGTCGGCGACGACGGGGTCGTCACGGCCTGGGCCGACCTGGCCAAGGCCGCCCGGTATGGCACCGGATTCGATCGGTCCGGTGCCGCCGAGGTCAAGGGCCGGCTCGCGGCCAGCCTCCGCTTCACCGACACCACGGCGGACCTGCTGGTCAGGGGCGTCGGCAACAAGACCAACGTCGGGACCGAGGTGGTCGGGCCCCGACTGGCGACGCTGCCGGACGACACCGCGGTGGCCGTGGCGATCTCCGGCGGCGCCGAGCTCGTCCGCTCGGCATACGGGCAACTGAAGAAGGCCGGTCTTGGCGACATGCTGGCGGAAGCCGAGAAGGACACCGGACTGGCCTTCCCGGACGACCTCGCCGGGCTGCTGGGGACGAGCACCGTGCTCGCGGCCAGTGGCTCCGGCGACAAACCCGAGCTGGGTCTGATTGCCAGGACGACCGACCCGGACCGCGCCCGCCGGGCCGCGGAGAAGCTGCTCCGCAAGCTCGACGGGTCGCAGTCGCTGGCCGCGAAGCGGACTCCGGACGGGACCGTGCTCGCCAGCTCGGTGACGTACGCGGAGCGACTGGCCGCTGCCGGGAGGCTGGGCCAGCAGGAACAGTTCAAGGCTGCCCTTCCGGAGCTGGACCGGGCACAGGTCGCGGCGTACGTCGACCTGCGCCGGAGCGCCGAGATGGGCGGCGAGCCGCTGCCCGACTCGACGCGGGCGCTGCGCTCGCTGGGGCTGATCGGATACAGCTCCGGCGATTCGTCCACCGTGCGGATGCGAGTGGTGGTGGGCTGACGCAATCGGCCGGGTCACCGGCCGGAGCGGCGGAAGAGCATGAACCCATCCTGCTGCCCGACCAGGACGAAGCCGGACCGGCCGGAGGCGAGCTCGTCCAGGTACGCCCGCTGGAGCGCCTCGGGCAGCGGCACCCCGCCCAGTCGGGTGCTGTCGACCAGCACGAAGTCCGGACGGAACTCCGGGTGCGTGTTCGGGAACAGGATCACGGTGCACCGGTCGACCAGTTGCGGCGCGAGGTCGTTCGACGCGGAGACCAGCGCGCCGTCGGGCACCCGGCGGACGAGCTCGGCGGCGGCCGACGCCCGGTGCCCGGCGGCGGCCGGGTCCGCGCGGGCGACCGACGCGAAGGGCGTCCGCGGCAGCAGCGCCAGCGCGACCGCCAGCGTGGCGGCCGGAGCGATCCGGACCAGGCGGACGGCCCCCGGAGCATGCCGGGTCCGCAGCCGGGCCAGCACGTCGATCAGGGCGGCGAACAGGATCGGCATCAGCACCGCGTCATAGTGGGCGGAATGGCCCCAGTACATCGGGTTGTCGGAGAGCAGCCGCCAGCCCAGGGTGGGCGCGGCGAGGACGAGCAGCGGCGAGCCGGCCGCGAGGAAGCAGGTCACGCCGAGCAGCAGCGCCAGCGTGCCGAGCTTCTCCCCGGCCAGCAGCGAGCCGAGCGACCCGCCGCCGGACCGCCCCGGCAGGTTGTCCCAGTAGCGGTAGCCGCCCCGGCTGCTCAGCGCCGGGATGACGACGAGCAGGACGGTCGACCCGACCAGCACAGCACCGGCGGCGAGGCCCGCACCCAGCCGTCGCTGGCCCCGCCAGAGCAGGTACAGCCCGACCGTGGCGACGGTGGCGAACAGATCCTCCTTCACCAGCAGCAGCGGCAGGCTGAACAGGCACGCGGACCCCCACCGCTCGCGCAGCAGGCTCGCGCAGACGAGGCTGAGCAGCGGCACGGCGAAGGCGACCTCGTGGAAGTCGAACACCACCAGGCCCTGCAGGCCGAAGGAGAGCAGGTACGCCACCGTCACCGCCGCCGCGGCCGACCGACCCAGGCGCTCGGCCGCGAGCCGGTGCAGGGGCGCCGCGGAGACCGCGAGGAGCAGCGCCTGGGCGACCAGCAGCGTCTGCACGCGCGGAAACACCCGGTACGCCGGGGCCAGCAGCGCCACGATCGGGTGGAAGTGGTCGCCGAGGAGGTTCGCGCCCGGGCCCTTCAACGGCACCAGCGGCGGGTCGAGCCGGGCGTACGCCTTGACGGCCTGGCCGAAGATGCCGAGGTCGTATGCCGCGGTCTCCATCCGGTCGTGACGGACCAGGCTGATGAGCGAGTAGAGCACCGCGGCCGAGGCGACCAGCGCCGACCGGTCGAGGGCGGCCCACCGCCTGGAACGGCGGGTCGCGGGTGCCGGCCCGGGCACCCGGGCAGCCGGGACAGCCGGTGACGGGACGCTCGGCCGGTCGACCGCCGACTGGCTCACCAGAGAGCGGCGGCGACCGGCTCCCCGGTCCGCCCCGCCAGCACCCTGCTCTCGTGCTCCAGCAGCCACCGCTTGCGGTCCAGCCCGCCGCCGAAGCCGGTCAGCGTCCCGTCCCGCCCGATCACCCGATGGCAGGGAACGATGACCGCGAGCGGGTTGCGCCCGTTGGCGAGGCCGACCGCGCGGGACGCCGTCGGCTGGCCGATCTCGGCGGCCAGCTCGCCGTACGTGGTCGTCCGGCCGTACGGGATGTCCCGCAGCGCCATCCAGACCTTCAGTTGGAACGGGGTGCCGGCCGGCGCGAGCGGCAGGTCGAAGGCGAGCCGCTCGCCGGCGAAGTATTCCGCGAGCTGGGCGGCGACGTCCGCGAGCGCTGCCGGGTCGTACCGGGCGCCGGTGGGCGGGGTGTGCGGGGCCATCCACAGCGAGCGCAGGCCGCTGTCGTCGCCGACCAGCAGCAGCGAGTCGATGGGGGAGTCGAGCGTGGTCCAGTAGGTGGGCTGGTCAGGGTGGGCAGGCACAGCTGTTCACACGTCCTTCCGGTCGAGCGAGTGCCACAGGTGCATCAGCGCGTACGAACGCCAGGGCCGCCAGGTCGCGGCGAGGTCGGCGGCGGAGGCGGGGTCCGCGGGGCGGCCGAGCCGGCTGAGCGCGTGCCGCACGCCGACGTCGGTCGGAAGGAAGACGTCCGGGTCACGAAGCGCCCGCAGCGTCAGGTATGAGGCCGTCCACGGACCGATGCCGGGCAGCTCGAGCAGCCGGCGCTCGGTCTCGGCCCGGTCGGCGCCGGGGTCCAGGGCGAGCGCGCCGGTGTCCAGCGCGACCGCCAGCGCACGGAGCGCTCGTACCCGCCCGGCCGGCATACCGATCTCGACATCCCGGAGCGTGCCCGGCTCAGGGAACGCCCGGGTGATCCTGCCGTGCGGCGCCCGCAGCGGCCGGCCGTAGCGGTCGACGAGGCG
>DASPYH010000050.1:0-11842 GCA_035636875.1 Mycobacteriales bacterium
GACGGCATCCGGCTCGGCCGGCTGGCGGCGTACGTGCGGGACAAGCGGATCCCGCTTGAGCTGTGCCCGAGCTCGAACGTGCAGACCGGCGCGGCGAAGTCGATCGCCGAGCACCCGATCGGGCTGCTGCGCCGGCTGCACTTCAGGGTCACGGTCAACACCGACAACCGGCTGATGAGCGGCTGCTCGATGTCGTCGGAGATGGCCGCGCTGGTCGACGCGTTCGGCTATGGCTGGGCCGACCTGCAGTGGCTGACGGTCAACGCGATGAAGTCGGCGTTCCTCCCGTTCGACGAGCGGCTGGCGCTGATCACCGACGTGATCAAGCCGGGATACGCGGAGCTGCTTGCGGAGGCCGGCCGGGACAGCTGAGGGGGGCGCGATGGAGAAGGGTTCGTTTCCCAGGCCCAGCGCGGGCGATGTCGAGTGGTTCGACTCGCTCGTGCCGGATCGGCCGGAGGTGGCCCGCAAGAAGATGTTCGGCAACCTGGCGGCGTTCGCCGGGGACGCGATGTTCCTGTGCCTGTTCGGGGACCGGGTGGCGGTGCGGCTCGACGAGCCGGCGCGCGCGGAGTTGCTCGCCCAGCCGGGAGCCGAGTCGTTCGAGCCGATGCCCGGCCGCCCGATGAAGGAGTACGTCGTGCTCCCGTCCGGGTGGCGGGACGAGCCCGAGCGGGCCCGGCAGTGGGTCGAGCGCTCCGCGGAGTACGCCGCCGGCCTGCCGCCGAAGCGCCGGCGCTGACGGACCCCCGCGACCGCGGGCGGACCGCTGCCGAGCGGCGGCGCCGATGCAACCGCGGGTCGCTGCCGATGGGGTTCGTGCCGACGGACCCGCGTGACCACGGGCGGACCGGCTGAGACGACCGACCGGGTCGGCTGATCTCATAAACCACTTGAAGTTGACGTAGCGTCAACTCGTAGGGTTGCCGACATGGGCGCGGAGAGCTGGTCGACCGCCGAGGTGGCGCGGATGTCCAAGGTGACGTCGCGGACCCTGCGGCACTACGACGCGATCGGGCTGCTCGTCCCCGCCTCGGTGGCCGGCAACGGTCGCCGGCACTACGGCCGGGAGGAGCTGCTGCGGCTGCAGCGCATCCTGCTGCTGCGCGAGCTCGGCCTCGGCCTCGACGCCGTCGCCGAGGTCCTCCGGCGGCAGAGCCGAGCGGGCACGGTCGAGGTGCTGCGGCGGCACCGGGACTGGCTGCTCGCCGAGCGCGAGCGACTGGACCGGCTGGTCGGCACCGTCGAGCGGACGATCGAGAGCACGGAGAAGGAGGACGAGATGCCTGCGGAGACGATGTTCGAAGGCTTCGAGCACAACCCGTACGAGGCGGAGGCGCGCGAGCGCTGGGGCGACGAGGCGGTGGACGGGTCGTACGCCCGGATGCGGGAGTGGACCGCCGCCGACGCGGAGAAGGCCCGCACCGGCCAGGCGCGGGTGCGGGAGGGCCTGGCACCCCTGCAGGCGGCGGGCGTGCCGGTGGGCGACCCGCGGGTGCAGGAGCTTGTCGCGTTGCACTACGAGGTGACGTCGCTGTTCTGGACGCCGAGCGCGGAGGCGTATCGCAACCTGGGCCGGATGTACGTCGACGACGAGCGTTTCCGGCAGACCGTCGGCGGCGGCAACGAGGCGCTGGTGCACTACCTGAGCGACGCGATGGCGGTCTACGCCGACACGCGGCTGAGCTGAGCCCGTACCGGGGTCGGGACCCCAGACGCCGGACCTGACCCCGGACCCCTGACCCCCGGACCCCGGACCCCGGACCGCGGACCGCGGACCGCGGACCGCGGACCGGGAGGTCAGGTCTCGCCGCCGATGTCCGCCTGGTACGCCTCGAAGACCAGGTCGGAGCTGCGCTGCCGGTGCCGCACCAGCTGCCCGAGCAACGCCGTTCCGCGCTCGCGCACCAGGTCGACGCCGTCCCCCGCAGCCGGCCGGCCCAGCTGCCCGAGCAGCTCCTGGACCAGCCGCCCCAGCTCGACGTGCTCGCGGTTGAGCCGGGCGACCGCACTGGACAGCCTGGGCGCCGTTGCCACCACGGAGCGGTGCAGCCCGTCCGGTCCTTCCGTGTCTTCCACGTGCATGCGGAGGTCTGCGGACAGCTCGACCAGTGCGACGTGCACCCGCTCCGCCCAGGCGGCGGCCCGGCCGGGCGCCGGCGCGGCCAGAGCCTGCTCGAGGGCGTAGATCGCCTCGCGCAGCTCGGCGCGCCGGCCGCGCAGGACCTCCAGGCCGGGGTCGGGCGACGGCGGCAACGTGTCCATCGGCGCCTCCGGGTGCTCACCTTCGATGCTGAGACCGGGTGGGGCGTCCCGTCCAGAGGCCGTGGTGGACCGCGTGCGTCAGAAGATCGGCTGGAAGCCGCAGGGCAGCCGCAGGGTGAGCACGACGACCGGCCCGGCGTCGCTGTGCACGGGCAGGCTCAGGTATCTGCTGGTGTCCGCGTGGGCGAGCCGGGTGCGGGTCACCAGCGGGTCGGCGCCCCGCCGTACCCGCATGCCGAAGGTCGCCGTCCCGCGCGGCGCGGTCCGGCTAACCACCTCCGCACGGACGAACTGCCCGTTCCGCGTGATGAACCGGTTGACGCCCGCGGCCCACTCCGCCCGGGTCAGCCTCCGGTTCGGGTCGCGGCCGTTGACCACCGCGTCCAACGCGGCGAACAGCTTCGGATCCGGCCCGAGCACGGGACCGCCGGGCGTGACCGGGCCGCCGCAGAGCCGCTGGATCAGCACGCCCTTGATGACGTCGACGCTGAGCGGGTGCCCGGCCGGCTCGACCGGCGGCCCGAAGGCCAGCGGCTGGGTGACTCCGGGCGCGGCCCCGTAGTAGTAGGGAACGGTGCGGTCCGTCACGCAGGACGACGAGGCCTTGGGAGGCGGCACCAGCGTCTCCGCGGTCGGCACGAGCATCGCGGCGCTCGGCACGAGGGTGGTCGGCCGCGGCACGAGGGCCCTCGGCGCGGGGACGACCCGTCGGACGTGTGAGACGGGGAGCGCACCGGGGGGCGCTGGTCGGGGCCTATCACCCTCCCGCCCGATCCTGGCAGTGGTCAAGCCGATCAACAGGACGACGTACGCCAGGGTCGCGATCAGGACCGCCTCGAGCGTGGACAGCGGCCGCGCGCCGACCCTGCTCGTGCTCCCGCCAGCCGGTCCACTCATCGCGGGCCTCTCGCTCGGGACGAACGGGATCTGACGTCGCGGCGCCGGTGACCTTCTCCCGCGGCAACTGTACGGTCCCGGCCCGCCCGGCGCCCCCTCCGGACGGGCAGCGGCCGACCGCCCGGAACCCGTGCTCGCCCCGCACCGCATGCGGTACGGAGGATCTCGGGTCGGCGGACTAGAGTCCTGTCTTCCGCACGGTGAGGGAGGAACGCAGGTTGGCTCGGGAGGCCGAGCGGGGCGTGGTGGCGGCCGGGCATCCGCTGACCGCGCGGGCGGGGGCGGACGTGCTGCGCTCCGGCGGCAATGCCGTCGACGCGGCGGTGGCGGCCGTGCTCAGCTCGCTCGTCGCCGAACCGCTGCTGACCGGTCTCGGCGCCGGCGGCTACCTGCTGGTGGCGCCGCCGGGTCGCGACCCGGTGCTGGTCGACTTCTTCGTCGAGGCGCCCGGCCGCGGTGCCGACCCGTCCGCCAGGGCACCCCTGCTGCCGGTCGAGGTGTCCTTCGGCGACGCCGTGCAGGCCTTCCACGTCGGTGCCGCGTCCTGCGGGGCCTTCGGCGTGCCCGCCGGGGTGCAGGCCGCGCTGGACCGCTTCGGCACCGTGCCGCTCACCTCGCTGACCGCACCGGCCGCGGCGCTGGCCCGCGCCGGCGTGCGGGTCAACGAGCAGCAGGCGTACGTCTTCGCGCTGCTGGCCGGGATCCTGGGCTCGACGGCCGAGGCCCGCTCGACCTACTTCGTCGACGGTCGGCCGCCGGTCGCGGGCGACGTGGTCCGGAACCCGGACCTGGCGGACGCGCTGGACCGGCTGGGTGCCGAGGGCGCGGGGCCGTTCTATGGCGGCGACATCGGCGACGCGGTCTGCGACTGGGTGCTCGCGAGGGGCGGCAGCCTGACCCGCGCCGACCTGGCGGCGTACCGGGTGGTCGAGCGGGAGCCGGTCCGGGTCCCCTACCGAGGCCGCGAGGTCTACACGAACCCGCCGCCGAGCGCGGGCGGCGTGCTGCTGGCGTACGCGCTGGCGCTGCTGGGCCGCACGCCCGGGCCGCCGGACGAGCCCGACCTGGTCCGGGCAATGGTGAGCGCTCAGCAGGCGCGGACGCCCGAGTTCTTCACCGGCCTGCCCGCGCCCGGGTTCGGCGAGGCCTTCCTGGCCAGCCGGCTGGGCTCCACGACGCACATCTCGGTGCTCGACCGGGACGGCTGGGCCTGCTCGGTCACCTGCTCCAACGGGGAGGGCTCCGGTCTGGTCGTGCCCGGGACCGGCGTGCACCTGAACAACATGATGGGCGAGCAGGACCTGTCGCCGCGCGGCTTCTTCACCCACCCGCCCGGCCGGCGGCTGCCGTCGATGATGGCGCCGACCGTCGTGCGCCGGGACGGGCAGGCCGAGCTCGTGCTCGGCTCGGCCGGCTCGAACCGGATCCGCAGCGCGCTGCTGCAGGTCGTGGTCAACGCCGTGGACCGGGGGATGGCGGCGCAGGAGGCGGTCGACGCGCCGCGGCTGCACGCCGAGGACGGTGTCGTGTACGTAGAGCCCGGGATCGACGTCGGCGCCCTCGTCGCCGCGGGACACACCGTGACGCCCTTCCGCGCCCGCAACCTGTTCTTCGGCGGGTGCCAGGCGGCCGAGCGGCGCGACGGGACCGGCGCGCTCTGCGGCGGTGGCGACCCGCGCCGGGGCGGAGCCGTCGTCCTCGCCTGAGCCGCCACTCGACCGCCGGTGCCGCCGGCGGGGGCGGTCACCGCGGCGGTCAGGGGCAGGTCAGCTGTCCCGGATCGATCGGGCCCCGGACCGACTGCCGCCCCGCCGCGGCCGGCGTCGTCGGATCGACGCTTCCACCAGGCCCCAGCAGCCCGGCCGGGCTCTCAGGCGGGCTCAGCAGGGTGGTGTCAAAACCTCGCCCGGCGAGGGCGGTCTCCAGTCTGCCCGCGAGCTCGGTCAGCCGTGCCGGCGCCGCGGCCACCGTCACCTCGCCCGGCCCGCCCGGCCCGCCCGGCCCGCCCGGCCCGCCCGGCCCGCTGCGGCCCACTCGCGGGCGAGCACCGCGTAGATGACCTCGTCCGTCCACTCGCCCTTGACGTACTCGTTCTGGACCAGGTGGGCCTCCCGGCGCATGCCGAGGCGCTTGAGCACCCGGGCGGACGCGGTGTTGCGCCCGTCCAGCCGACCGGCGATCCGGTGCAGGCCGAGTCGCTCGAAGCCGAGCTGGAGGACGGCCCTGGCGGCCTCCGTCGCGTACCCGCGGCCCTGGAAGTCGGGGTGGAACACGAAGCCGACCTCGCCCTGCTTGTGGCGCTCGCTGGTCCACAGCAGGGCGACGTCGCCGACCACCCGCCCGACGTCGCGGGGCACGACCGCCGCGTTGATCCCCTCGCCCTCGCGCTCGAACGCGGTGCGGCCGGCCTTGCGGTCGAGCACGTCCTGGAACGACTCCCGGGTGGCGGGCTCCCAGTAGAGGTAGCGCACCACGTCGGGCCGGGACAGGTAGGCGAAGGCGTCCTCGAAGTCGTCCCGGGCGAACGGACGCAGCACCAGCCGCGCGGTCTGAAGTGGCCATTCCGGTCGGAGCATGCGCCGACGCTATCCGGGCCGTCCGACACAAACGGCGCGCGATCCCGCCGGTCAGCGGGGGGTTGGCACCACCTCGTGCAGGAGGCCGTAGTCGACCGCCTGCTCGGCGGTGAGCACCCGCCCGGCCCGAAGGTCGGCGGCGACCTCCTCGACCGGTCGACCGGTCGCGCTCGCCAGCCGCTCGTGCAGGTGTGCGACCTGCCGGGTGTGCTCCGCGACGTCGGCCGCGAGCCGGTCCGCGCGCCCGCTCGCGCGGCCGGTGGGCTCCCGCAGCCGGAACAGCGCGTGCCGGTGACCCTGCCGGCGGTCGGCGGCCGCGAGCACGCCGAGCGCCGGGCCGCCGACCACTCCGCTCGCCACCGCGCGCGTCTCGAGGTGGACCAGGTCGACCGTCTCCGCCAGCACCAGCGCCGCGTCGAGCTCGCCGTCCGGGCAGTTCAGGTGCAGCTGCACCGGGCCGTTCCACTCCGCGTCGAGCAGCATCAGCTGGGCGGCCGCCCGCTGCGCCGCCGGCTGGTCGAGCTGGCCGGAGAGCAGGACGATGCCGCGCTCCAGCAGGCGTTCCTCGACCGTGTCCCCCGCCCGCGGCAGCTCGACGACCTGCGGAAAGGTGGGCAGCGGCCGGGCCGGAGGCGCCGGCGGCGCCGGGGGCGGCTCGGGCGCCGGCCAGGCCGGCGGGATGATCGGCGGCCGGCGCGGCGGGTCCGGGAACTCCGGCGGCCAGCGCCCGGCCACCGTCACGGCCCGCTCCCGTCCGTCGGCCGGATCCGCAGGTCCAGGCCCCGGCCCACCGCCGCAGCGTAACGCTCCAGCGTGGACAGCCGGACGTCGATGGCGCCGGACTCGATCCGGGCGACGACCGACTGCGAGGTTCGCATCCGCGCCGCCACGACGGTCTGCGAGAGACCCTGCTCCCGACGCGCGGCCGCGAGCTCGTCGATGACGCCGCGCCGGCGCCGCTCCGCGAGCCCCTGCAGTCCAGGGAAGGCGGTCAGCGGCCCTTCCGGCTCCGGTTCCATAGCCGGAACCATATAGCTGATAAGGCATGCCGTCGAGGGTCTCGGGGGCAGGGGAGGATGGCCTCCGGCAGCCGCTCGAGGTCTTCGGTGCCGAGAGGGGACACGGCGTCGGCCGCGGCGAGCTCGTCGCCGGCGTCCATCCACGCCTGCCGGCGCCGGGCTCCCGCGCCTGGTCCAGATCTGTGCACCTGCATGCGGCTCCTCTCACAGCGAACCGTGCGTGTACCGGTTCGTCAGGGAGTTAGCCTCCGGGAATGGACCTCGGCCTGCACGTGATCCGCTTCGACTGGCCGGGGTCGCCCGGCACCATCGGCGAGCGGCTCGCCGACATGGCCCGCACCGCCGACGACGCCGGCTTCACCCACCTGTCCGTGATGGATCACTACTTCCAGATCGGGGTGGCCGGGCCGCCGGAGGACCCGATGCTGGAGGGCTACCTGGCGGCGCTGCACATGGCCGAGGCCAGCAGCCGCGCCCGGGTGGGGGTGCTGGCCACCGGCGTGCACTACCGACACCCCGGCCTGCTGGTGAAGATCGTGACGACGCTCGACGTGTTGTCCGGCGGCCGGGCGCTGTTCGCGGTCGGTGCGGGCTGGAACGAGGAGGAGTCGCGCGGGCTTGGCGTACCGGTGCCGCCGGTCGCGCAGCGGTTCGAGCGGCTGGAGGACACCCTCCGGCTGGCGCACCAGATGTGGCGGGACGAGGACTCGCCCTTCCACGGCGCGCAGGTCACCGCGGAGCGGCCGCTCAACCGGCCCCAGCCGCTGTCCCGGCCGCACCCGCCGATCATGGTGGCCGGGGGCGGGGAGCGGAAGACGCTGCGGCTCGCGGCGCAGTACGCCGACGCGTGCAACGTGTTCTTCGGCTGGCAGGGCACCCCGGCCGACCGGGCCGCGGTGGCCGGGCACAAGTTCGAGGTGTTGCGCCGGCACTGCGCGGACGTCGACCGGCCGTACGAGGAGGTGCGGCGGACCGCGCTGACCAGCCTGCCGATGGGCGCGGGGATGTCCGTCCAGGACGTCCTCGCGACGTGCCGCGCGGCGGCCGACGTCGGCGTGCAGGAGCTGATCGTGATGCTGGACGAGCCGCACGAGCTGAAGCATCTCGAGACGCTCGGCACGGAGGTGGTCCCGGTCGTCGCGGACTGGTGAGCGCGCGGCTGGTCATCGGGAGCGAGCGGCGACCACCGCCGCCGCGAGCGGGCACCGGTGAGCGCCTGCGCGGCTGCTCACCTTCGCGAGCGGGAGCCTCCGGCCGACGTGAGCCGGGGCACCCGGCGCCGCCCCGCTCAGTCGTGCCAGCGGATGCAGGTCTCGATCTCGTTGATCGCGGCCGTCCACTCGTCGAACGGCACCTCACCGCTGGCGCGGCGGGTCAGCGTCGCGGTGACACCGTCCAGGTCGCAGTAGTCGGCGATCTCCAGCGCGAGGTCGACCGCGTCCGGGCTCGGCCCGCGCAGGTCGTAGACCTCCTCGGGCTCCGGCTCGACCGGCAGGTCCTCGGCGTCGCGGATGTCGGGCCAGGTGACCATCTCGGCCAGGTCGTGGTCGTCGTCGCCGCGGATGTAGTCCTGGAGCCCCGCGGCGGTGCCGAACAGGTCGATGGTCAGGTCGGAGCCGAGGAACACGGGGTCGTCCTCCTCGCCGTTGTACGTCCGCAGCGTGAGGCCGGTGCCGGACGGGAGCGTGACCGAGATCGGCAGGATTCCGGCGGTCTCCCAGACCGAGAACTCGTCCTCCTCGCCGCCGTCAGCCTCCTCCACCTCGCCCACCGCGCCGGTGACGTCGGTCCCCGGCGGCGCGGGGACCGGACTGAGGGTCGGCTCGTCGTCCACCACGGCGGCCGTCGCCCCGGACTCCGAGCCCGAGCCCGCGTCGGTGTCGGTGTCGGTGTCGGCCGAGACCGGCTCGCCCCGCCACTCGATGAGCTCGGAGAACCTCTCCAGCAGCTGCTCCCAGGACCGGTCCACCACCTCGCCGACGGCCGTCCAGCGCTGCTCGCCGTCGGACCCCGAGTACGACCCGTCGTCCGAGAGCAGCTCGGCGAACTCCGGGGTCTCCTCGACCAGCCGCAGCAGGGTGCCGTCGTCGCAGCACTCCGCGATCCGCTGCACCAGGTCGAGCAGGTCGGACAGCTCGGACACCGTGTAGGGGTCGGGGTCCGCCGCGGCCAGGTCGTACGCGCGATCCAGGTCGAAGGTGTAGTCCTGGTCCGGCTCGAGCTCGGCCGGCGTCAGCACGACCAGGTCCTTCCAGCGGGGATGATCGGTGAGGTCGTTCTCGTCGCCGGAGTGCAGGTAGTCGGACAACTCCTCGACCGTGCCGAAGGCGAGCACGTGCCGCCCGACGCCGAGGAACGCCTGCCACTCCTCGCCGTCCTCCTCCCACGGCGTCGCCCACAGGGTGACGCCGGTGCGCCCGTCCAGGGTGATCCGGATGGGGACGACAGAGGCGTCGCTCGGCCTGGTCACGGCGGGCAGCCTATACAGCGGTCCGCGGTCAGACGCCCATCGGGTGCCAGACGGTTTTGGTCTCCAGGACCGCGGCCAGCCGGCGGGTGTCGGGGTCGGCGGCCCAGTCCGGCTCGGTGGCCGGCGCACGCTGCACCCGCTTGACGTTGTCCGCCGCGGCGCGCTCGAGCTCGACCGCCTGAGCGGGGTCCGCTCCGGTCAGGTCGATGGCGTTCACGTCCCGGTGCGAGGCGAGCCACGGCGCCAGCTCGACCGTGCTGCCGGTCAGCAGGTTGACCACCCCGCCGGGAACGTCCGACGTGGCGAGCACCTCGGACAGCGTGACGGCGGGCAGCGGGCGCGCCTGGGAGGCGACGACCACGGCGGTGTTGCCGGTCGCGACCACCGGGGCGAGGACGCTGACCAGGCCGAGCAGGGACGAGCCCTGCGGCGCCAGCACGGCGACCACCCCGGTCGGCTCCGGCACGGAGAAGTCGAAGTACGGCCCGGAGACCGGGTTCGCCGAGCCGAGCACGGCGCTCACCTTGTCGGCCCAGCCGGCATACCAGACCCAGCGGTCGACAGCGGTGTCCACTTCGGACTCAGCATCCGGCGAGCCGGCGTCGGCCACCTCGGCGACGAACTGCGGCCGCCGGCCCTCGAGCAGCTCGGCTACCCGGTAGAGCACCTGACCCCGGTTGTACGCCGTCGCGCCGGACCAGCCGGGGAGCGCCTTCCGCGCGGCGACCACCGCGTCCCTGGCGTCCTTGCGGGACGCCTGCGCGGCGTTCGCCAGGAACCGTCCGTCCGGTGTGGACACCGGGTAGGACCGGCCGGACTCCGAGCGCGGGAACGCCCCGCCGATGTAGAGCTTGTACGTCTTGCGGACCGCGAGCCGGGACTCAGATGTCAAGGTACCCCTCCAGCCCCTGCCGGCCGCCCTCCCGGCCGAAGCCGGACTCCTTGTAGCCGCCGAACGGCGACGCCGGGTCGAAGCGGTTGAACGTGTTCGCCCACACCACGCCGGCCCGCAGCCGCTGCGCCATCCAGAGGATGCGCGAGCCCTTCTCGGTCCATACCCCCGCGGATAGCCCGTACGGGGTGTTGTTGGCCTTCTCCACCGCCTCGGCTGGGGTGCGGAAGGTGAGCACGGCGAGCACCGGCCCGAAGACCTCGTCCCGGGCGATCCGGTGCGACTGCGAGACGTCGGTGAAGACCGTCGGCGGGAACCAGAAGCCCCGGTCGGGCAGCTCGCACGGCGGTGACCACCGCTGCGCGCCTTCCGCCTCGCCGAGGTCGGACAGCTCGCGGACGCGGGCCAGCTGCTCGGCCGAGTTGATGGCGCCGATGTCGGTGTTCTTGTCCAGCGGGTCGCCCAGACGCAGCGTGGACAGCCGTCGCCGCAGCTTGTCCAGCACCTCGTCGTACACCGACTCCTGCACGAGCAGGCGCGAGCCGGCGCAGCAGACGTGTCCCTGGTTGAAGAAGATCCCGTTGACGATGCCCTCGACCGCCTGGTCCAGGGGCGCGTCGGCCAAGATCACGTTCGCGGCCTTGCCGCCGAGCTCCAGCGTGAGCCGCTTGCCGGTGCCGGCGAGGGCCCGCTGGATCTGTTTGCCCACCTCGGTCGAGCCGGTGAACGCGACCTTGTCGACGCCGTCGTGGCGTACCAGCGCGGCGCCGGTGTCGCCGGCGCCGGGCAGCACGTTGACGACACCGGGCGGAAGCTCGGCCTGCTGGCAGATCTCGGCCAGCACGAGCGCGGTCAGCGGCGTGGTCTCCGCCGGCTTGAGCACGGCGGTGTTGCCGGCCGCCAGCGCGGGGGCGAGCTTCCAGGCGGCCATCAGCAGCGGGAAGTTCCACGGGATGACCTGGCCGGCGACGCCGAGCGGCCGAGGGTCGGGCCGGCCCGGGATCGCGTACGCGAGCTTGTCCGCCCAACCGGCGTGGTAGAAGAAGTGCGCGGCGGCCAGCGGCACGTCGACGTCGCGGGACTCCTTGATCGGCTTTCCGTTGTCCAGCGTCTCCAGGACCGCGAGCTCGCGCGAGCGCTCCTGGACCAGCCGGGCGATGCGGAACAGGTACTTGGCCCGATCCCGGCCCGGCATCGGCCCCCAGACCTCGTCGTACGCCCGCCGCGCCGCGCGGACCGCGCGGTCGACGTCCTGCGGCCCGGCCACTGCGACCTCGGCGAGCACCTCCTCGGTCGCCGGGTTGACCGTCTTCAGCGTCCGCTCGGAGCCGGTGAAGGCGCCGTCGATGAACATCCCGTACGACTCGCGAAGCCGGGCGGTCTCCCGCGACTCCGGCGCCGGCGCGTACTCCCAGCCGGTCATCAGCGCCCTCCCGTCCTCGTCGACCACCCCAGCATGCCACCGCCGCGGGCACGGGCCGTCACCGTCGGACCGGACACCTTCGGCCAGCCGTTGACAACGATGAGTGGTCAGCAGTTACTCTCTGTACCGGTTGGGGCGCCGGCCGCGGGGGTGCCGGCGCCCCACCTCAGTCCAGGGTCACGTAGTCCGGCCCCGAGTAGGCGCCGGTGCGCTCCTTCTGCCGCTGCAGGATCAGGTCGTTGAGCAGGCTGGACGCGCCGAGCCTGAACAGGTCCGGGTCGAGCCACTCGGCACCCGCCA